>SKVE01000917.1 GCA_007129635.1 Planctomycetaceae bacterium | reverse complement strand
CATGAATGGTTTCACCGATCGCCGTCGGTTGACTCGCTCTTCGCTCGGCTGGTGGCTGAACGGTCGGGTGATTCACCCGGTGTTTCCCGGTGCGGGGCGTGCTGTTCCAGTCGCTGCAGTTCATCATCGATCATGGTTTCTTCGCGGGCGGTCAAGACTTCGGCGCCGAATTTGACGCGATAAAAGGCGCTGACCACCAGCGCCGGAACCAGAAGTTCGGCATCGCCCGTGTGAGGCAAAGCCTGCAGGTGCCGTGCCGCCGACGCGGCGAACTCGCGCTGCGTTTGGCCAGCAGGCCGAGCCAATCCCAGCTTGGCCAGCAAGCGTTCGAAACGGCGGTAGAACAGCACAGGATGGGTGGCGGGCAGTTCGAGGTCCTGTCGCGGTTGTTGACCGGTCACCAGCATCTTCCACCGCGAAACCGGACGAGTTCCAGGCGGCAGGTTCAGGCGGCGGAAATAGGCCATGAACCAGATCGAGCTGATCAGCAACACGAGGATCAGCAGGAGCCTCATCTGGGGACTGATCAGGAATCGGACCGCAACGTCCGCCAATCTCTGTAGCTGTTCGGTCAACTGCTCCCAAGCTTGCGACAAGGCATCCGGATCGGCCGTTTCCGAGACCGGGGCATAGATGCTTTCCTGTTGCCGTTTGGCGGTCAGGCCCAGCACATAATCGCTCCACAGCACCTGGGCATAATCCAAGAACTCGTCGATCACACTGCCCATCGTGCGATTCGTCGTAGAACCCCAACCCCGTTCGATGCCGGGCGTCGCGTCCAGCCGCAACCATCCGCCGTAAGGACCGAGATCGCTGTCCGGCGGCAACTCAGCAACCACCTCGTCTGGTTCCAGATAGGCTTCGACCCAGGCATGGGCGTGCCGCTGGCGGACTTGGTAGTAGCTGCCGATCGTATTGTATTCATCGCTGCGAAAACCGACGATCAGCCGAGCTGGAATGCCTTGGCTGCGCAGCATCATCACCAGGGCGCTGGCGTAGTACTCGCACTGTCCCGTGCGATGGTTCACAACAAAGTCCTCGATCGGATCCAGGCTGGGGTCGCGTTCGATCTGGCTCAACTGAAGCGTGTACGCGTAATCGTTTCCCGCTCGTAAAAAATGCTCGCGAAGCGCGCGTGCGACATCCGCGCGCGATCCGCCCAGGGCTCGTGACTGCTGGGCGATCCGATCGGCGATCGCTTTCAATTGTGGAAAACGTCGGGCGTCGAAAACTCGTAATTGATTCAGCTCGATCTTCAAGTATTCATCGTTCGATGGATCGCGATGCCGGAAGACATGCGGGGTTACGGCAACCTGAGCTCCCCCACGGATCGCCGTCGTGGCCAACCGGTACCGGTATTCGCGTCGGACGTTCCCCTGCAACATCTCCTGGGATTCCAGACGCTTGGTGATCGGGTCAAGACGCAAATCGTCCGAGGTTTCGTCCGTTCGAAAAGCGGGGAAGACGGCGAACAGAACGGGTTCTCGTACGGGTTCGAGAATCACGTCCTGCCGGACCAGGGTTCGGCCCGGCGGAGGCCTGAGCAACCCGGGTGGAAGACCCGTCATGGATGGTCGAATGAAGCCGTGGGTAAAGCCGCGTCGCTGTCGCCACGCGACCTCCTGCCCATTGACGACGTAATCGGTCAACACGGCCCCTCGGATATACGGGTCGCCCATCACGCGGATCGCCTCGCCTGATTCCGCTTGGCGAAAACTGATCCGCATGACCAGCTCGTCGCTCTGCAACACATCGTTCATTCGCCCCAGGCTCAGTTCCGATGAAAAACCGACCAGACTCACCGAGCGGGCGAGCATCGCCCGGCCGCCTCCAGCACCCAGACGCGGAAACGAATAGAACAACACCAGGCTCAGCACCAGCGTCGTGGCCCCCATCGCAACGATCTGGGAAATCAAGCCGCGTTCCTTCAATCGCGTCGTGATTCGCCAACCATTCAATGGTGACGTGACACGGGGCGTCGATTCCAAGAGGCAATGCCAGACGGGCGTCGACTGGTTTGCGGCTCTCGATGCGGTCCCGCCAACCCTCCGGCCGCGCCCCAGTCCTGTGATTCGCGTCACCTCCCGGTGCAAAAAGAAGAAAGTCAATGTCGAAATCGCCAAGGCCGCGTAGACCAATAGCAACATCCCGAACTCGACCGGAACGTTCAAGGCAGCCGAAACCACCACCTGCAGCAGACTCAATACGATCAATTGCCAATACAGCCGATCGTGCTTGCGTTGGTAGAACAAGATCACTTGCAGGTAGACCAGCAGATTGGCGACGGCCAGCAATTTGCCCGGGATGTCTTGCTGGACGAAATCCCCTAGGCAACTGAACAAAGCCAATACCGCCGCCACATTGGCGACGATACGGTTCAAACACAACCAATTCAAGACATCCGTGAACAACAAGGAAGTGAAGGCTGCAAACAGCACCAACAAAGGTAACATTGCGTCCCCGCTGCCCAGCCCCAACATCATGGCGCCGACCGTGGCCAACATCGCGATCTGAATCTGTACCAGCCGTTCCAGCTTCATGGTGCATCCACCTGCGATGGCAACTGAAAAATCAGGTCCAATTGCGGTGCTCCCACATCGATCCAGTTGACCTGGGATAGAGCACTCTGGTGACGCATCTTCCCAGAATATTCCCCGCTCTGCTGCAAGCGACTCAGCTCGTCGCTCCTGGTGCTGATCACAAGCACGCGAGCGCCCGAGGGCATCTTCAGCACCACGCTGTTCATCAAGTCGGACAAGGAATCGTTGCTGCTGGCCCGAGCCATCGCCAAACGTTCCATCATCTGGCGTCCAAATACGGCCGTGGCGCGGCTGGACCATGTCCGCGGCGGTCGGGCGGCAAAACAAACGGTCAGATGGCTCCGAGCTCGGCGAGTCAGATGGTTGATTACCGTGGCCGCCAAGCTGACCGCCAGCTCGACATTGCCCCGCTGCTCGTCGCTAGGCGAACCGGGCGCCCACAAGTCCAGAATCAAGGCCAAGTCGCGATCCTGCTGCTGCTCGAACTGTCGCACCGCCAACTGTCCCAGCTTGGCAGCCGTTCGCCAGTGAATCCATCGCTTGCTGTCGCCGGCTCGCCATTCCCGCAAACCATAGTAATCTCCGTCGATCGGGCCTTGCCGGTATTGCGCTTGCTGACGACCGAATCGCCTCGAATCCATCAGTTGCAACCATTGCGGAGTCAGCGTGCCTAGTTTCGGTCCGACGATCATCCGACGACTTTGGGGTAACCGTGCGGTGGCCTTGACCAACCCCAGCGGAAACCGAGTCGACACCAGCAGGGGCCCGAACCGGTAACGTCCACGCCGCGGCAGTGTCAACTGGTAGGAGGTACGCTCGACCTGTTTGGCTCCCAAGTACGCAATGATGGCGCCCGCCTTGATCCCGATACCACTGATGGGATTGTCCTCCGCAGGATCGGCTTCTATGAAATCCTCGATAACCAGCATCCAACTGCCCATGCGGTATCGCAGATTCTCGCCCTCGATTTCGACGCGAAAAGGTTGACCCGCAAACGCGTATTCCGGCAGGACACGCCGCATTGCGAGCCAACGCACGGAAAGAGAAGCCATCCGCCAGTTATAAATCAGCGGACCGATCATCAATCCGGCCAGCACGAATAACAAATTGATGTCTTGTAACGTCGCGCCGCCCACGACAAAGATCAGTACCAAAAGGTAGTAGATGCCTTCGCGGCAGAGCGTGATGGAACGGCGTCGAAACACGGAAAACGCCTTCTAAATGGCACCCTGAATCGCTGCCATGCTACGGATCATACCCCTCGGCGAATGGACTGCGATTTCTCGGCATCCAATGACACATGGCAATTCCCAGGAAGTACAGCGCCGTCAGCGGCATCGCCATCAGCAACATACTGACGGGATCGGCGGGCGTCAGCAACATGGCGATCGCAAAGATCACCAACACGGCGATACGCCACTTTTCCAAATAAGCCTCGATGGTGAACATGCCGATCCGGTGTAAAAACAACATGACCAGGGGTAACTGAAACGCGATGCCAAATCCCAGGGGCAAAAACAACACGAATCCCAACCACTCGCTGATCCGAGGATCAGGATCGATGTTCATCATCTTGTTAAAGCCGAACAAAAACGCCAGCACGTACTCGAAAACAACGAAAAAGGCCAGCCCAGCGCCCGCCAAGAACAACAAAATACTGATCGGCAAATACAGGTACACATACTGCTTTTCGTGAGGATACAACCCCGCAGCCACAAACAGCCACAATTGGTAAAAAATGTAGGGACTCGCGATCACCAGCCCCGACACAAAGGCAGCTTTCAGCCAGATCATGAAGGCTTCCTGCGCACTTAAGGCCTTGACCAACGTATCGATCGGACGCCAGACGCGAGCCGTGATCAATACAGGATGAGGCGCCGGAATCCTATCTCCCAGGATCACCAACTGTGATCCGGCAGATGCCTCACCTCTATCGATGGGTGGGCCAATGTCCGCAGCACTAGGGATGCTCTCCGCGTCCGCCTCGACCGCTGTGGAGATCGGATGCGTCTGGGGCGCCGTTGCATCATCGGCCGTCTCGTTGATCTCGTCGACTTCGTCCGTGCGAACCTCGTATCCCTGCAGCAGATCTTCCACCCGTCGCAATTCAGCGGCTTCGACATAGATTTTTTCAAACACGAATCGCTTTTCGCGGATGAATTGGACAACCTGAGGCGACAGAGGCTGACCTTCGGTGGAGTACTCCTTCGTCAAATCGTCGATGGCCTTGCCGATGTAATGGTTTTGCAGGGCGCTGGTCAGCGGAGTCTGAATCCAGGCAACGACATAACTGGCCACGACCAGCCCGATCATGAAACCTAGCAGCAGGCCCAACAATGCGCGGCCCAAGCACACCCTCAGCTCCTCGATGTGCTCGCCGAAAGTCATCGTGCTGGCAGAAAATAAATCGTCGTCCGGTTGCTTCACCATCGTATAACCCTGTTTTGTGTATCCCTGAAGCGATCATAGCATGCGCTTGGGCACGCTTCAACCGATCGAGCCCGCCTCTACCCAGAAGATGGGTTCGCCCGCTACCCTCCACGGGATGTGGCAAGAAGCGTCCAAGGGAAGACGACGGTTTTGCTGGGTGAGCTCGATCGTCTGACAGAAACCGAGAAAATATCGCGAGCGCGAGAAGTCCGCTTGTGGCGGGGGGACGAACAGCTCCCGCGCACGGAGCAGCAAGTTGGAGCGAAATGGTGGGCAACACAAATCGGCCAGTCGCGTAAAGACCGAGCGTTGAACGATTCAAAGCTCGGACGCGACCTAGCCCAGCGCCGTCTGCAATTGCTGAGCGATCTGCCGTTCGATAAAGCCACGCAGCGGCAGAGCCATCAACGGCAAATTTCCGGCCACGCGAGCCCGCGTTTCTTCGACGATCAACTGGCCGGTGATGCTGACCCCCGAAGCCTTCAATGAAAAGTCCAGCACATTTTCCTCCCAAGCTCCGTCTGCCGCATCCAATTGCCCCTGGAACTGGTCCTGGACTTGGTCCACGAACTCTTTCAATCGGTCGACCGCCTGATCACGCCCCAACAAGTGAGCCACTTCTGTTTTGAATTCCGGCATGCGATCCTCTTCTCCCAACCAGCACAATCATCATCGGCCCGCCATCAAACCACAACCCCACCCCCCCGTCAATCCCTTTTCCAATAGGTGCCACCCACCCATCTTTTTTTTAATAGGTGCCACCCACCAATCTTGACAGCTTGGATTCTTTTTGTAGAATATGGGCAGATAAGGAGACAAGATCATGGGTCGACCGTTACGTTGTGAACAGTTTGATGCGGGCGAGGTATGCGTCGTCCATATAGTCCAAAGGTGTGTCCGCAAAGCCTATTTGGCGGGGAGGGATGATCGGACGGGCATCGACTACTCGTTCCGTCGCGAGTGGATTCGTCGTCGGTTGGAGGCTCTGGCGTCGGTTTTCGGCATCGATGTGCTGACCTATGCCATCATGAGCAATCACCTGCATGTGATCCTGCGGAACCGCCCCGATGTGGTGGCAACGTGGTCCGACGAGCAGGCTGCGCTTCGGTGGCTTCGAGTGTTTCCCGGTCGCAGGCTTGATGAGCAACTGGCTGAGCCCACGGAAAATGATGTGAAGGCGTTGGCAGCGGACGGCGATCGGATGGCTGTGGTGCGTCGTCGATTGTCGGATATCTCGTGGTTTATGCGGGCTTTGAGTGAGCCGATCGCTCGACTGGCCAACAAGCAGGATGAATGCACCGGCCGGTTCTGGGAGGGTCGGTTCAAGGCTCAGCGGATCGTTGACGAGGCGGGTTTACTGGCCTGTGCGATGTACGTGGATTTGAATCCGGTGCGAGCCGCCTTGGCCGATTCGCCTGATCAAGCGGTTCACACGTCGGCCTATGATCGCATCCAGGCCGAGCGGGGAGAGCAAATTGCCTCGGCAGCCTTTGATTTGGTGAGTGTTTCGACGGAGCAAGCCGGGAGTCATCTTCGGGAAACTTCTGTCGTCGATCGGGGGCTCCAGCGGCGGTCGAAGCGGCGGAATCCGACCGGGAGACGAATCTTGCGGGATGGCTGGCTGGCACCATTGACGCTCTCGGATCGCAAGGGGACTGACGAATCTGAAGCTCATCAAGGGGGCGTCCGTGCCAGCGACAAGGGGTT
>SKVE01000914.1 GCA_007129635.1 Planctomycetaceae bacterium | reverse complement strand
TCTGCACCCGCGCCGAGAACGTCTGTTCGCCCACGTCCCAGCCCGCAGTGGAAGTCGTCCAATCCCAGCCGTCGGTGCCGTCTTCGTCGACACCCAAACGCGTATTGCCCCAGTAGAATTCGACCCGGACGGGTTCTCCGCTCGGAGCGAATATCCCACTGGCCGTTAGAGTAATGCTGCCAGGACGGGTTTTCGTGTCAGGCGTAGCAGAAAGACTTTCCAACACCGGAATCGCCGCGTTCACGGTGACCGTTGTGCTGACCAACTCGCTCCACGTCCCCTCGTTATCCAGTGCTCGAGCTGAGACCGTGTGCTGTCCCACCGACCAGTTGGCCGTGTCCCCCGTCCAGCTCCAGCCATCGTCACCGTGTTGATCAGTGCCCAACAACGTGCTGCCCCGATAGAATTCAACGCTTACAACGGTTCCGTCCAGATCCTGCACGCCGCTAGCTGTCAGCGTGAGGACGTCCGATTGGAAGACCGAGTTGGTGCAGGTGGCCAGATTGCCGATGGTCGGCGGGGCATTGGTCACGTTCACCACGGTTGTCACTGGTTGACTCCAAGCGTTCTGGTTATCCTGTGCACGGGCGAAGACTCTGTGCTGTCCCACCGTCCAACCAGCCGTGGTGCCGCTCCAATTCCAGCCACCGCTGGCACTCTGATCGGTGCCCAGCACCTCGTCGCTCGGATCCCAAACTCCATTGCCGTTTGTGTCGCGGTAGAATTGGACCCTCGCCACCTGTCCATTGGGGTCGCTCACCCCTTGAGCTGTCAGGGTTAATGCTCCAGGCCGCGTGACCGTTAAGGGCGTCGCTGCAAGGCTCGACACAATTGGCGCGGCGTTGTCCGCGAGCGTGAAATCCACCTTGACATTCTGGTTTGCGATGGACACGCTGTTCTTGACCAGTGTCACGTCCAACGTCCCGCCGGTTGCCGTGACGGTGTAGGTGCCACCGTCTACAGGCAACGAATACCCGCCGGACCCCCAGGTCTGAGTCGAAAAACTCTGGCCATCGGAATGGCGAGTAGCGGTCACGGTCACCCCTCCCAAACCTTCACCCGGCGTGTAGAACCGGTTCGCCGAAACCAAGTTGTCGTCATAGACCACGCCTGTCAGGAACACCGAATTCCCCGAGACGGCAAAGTCTTCGGTGACGACCAGCGAATTGTAGTTCGTGCCCTCATAACGGAATTTCCCCGAGACGACCCCCGTGCCGAACTCGCGGAAGCTGTCCTTCATCTGGTTCACTCGGTGCGACGCGCTGAGGAACAGGCTGCGATGGATCTGGTTTACGTAGTCGATCGTCGAGAACGTGCCGGTGGTGCCTTGCCAAGCGATGTTTTCTGCCCAGCTCCAATCGCCAACGAAGGAGTAACCCGCGGCAGCCATCCGATCACCAACGCTGCTGCCACCCTGCCCGGTGTGACTGAAGGTGTTCGTTTGGATCATCCATTGGCTGTGCCCCCGTGCGGAGGTGATCAGCGCAGGGGAGAAAGCCAACGGTTGTTTCGGTGTGGTGGAGATCGTCCCGGCGGCCAGATGCTTGTTCAGGTCAATGCTATACCGGCTCGCCTCGGCCGTCGGATTTGCCCGTCCACGGTTGACTAACTCCAACAGATACTGATCGAAATTCGTTGGCTGCGTGGTAGCACTGAGGGGCGCCACCGACAACAATCGGCGGTCTTCCAGCAACTCAACACCAAGTCGACGACCATTGCGATGCTTCCTGCTCACGCGTTTCAACATGTTATCCCCTGGACTCCGATGCTTCCTGAACCAAAAAACCGCGCATCGAAATGCGGAATTTGGTACGAAATGTTCGTAGCCGACAGAACGGTCATCTACACCAGGGCAAACGGCGTACCAAGTTTGTGGTCTTTCTGGATTCCGCAAATATCTCCGGTAATTCACGATCAGATTGCCTTGCTGCTGACCTTCGTGCGTTTCCAAAAAGGAAGACTGTTAACCAGTGGTTAGCGCTTCGGTGTCATCCCCATGTTTGCGCCCCCATCGTTGGGCGACATTTCTGGGTGTACGAAAAGGACAGGCATTTTTCGAGAAAAGGAGAAAGGAAAAGGACAGGCATTTTTCGAGATAACGTACGCCGACTGGGTCGGATAGGCCACCAACCACCGCCGAACCATCTCGTCGACTGACTGAAAAATGCCTGTCCTTTTCTTATTGGCTCGGTGCTAGGCGTCGGTTTGGTCGCGATCTGGTGGGGTGGGGTGACGGAACAGTAGTTGTTCGGTGATCCGCCACAGACTGAGCAGGCCGCCCATCAGGATCAGGCAGAAGAACAGGACCTGCGGGATCATCCAGCCCAGGCTAAAAATGGGCCGAGCCTGTTTCCAAATCGGATCCCAAAACAGGAGCAAGACCAGTGCCGCCCCGCACAGATAGGGACCGAAAGCGATATCGCGTCTTCGCGTCAAGATCCATTGTATCAAGCAGAAGATCACAGCCACAAAGGGTGCCATGAAGAAGATGATCAGCGACGGTTGCCAGCCCACGCAGGCGCCGATCATGGCCATCAGCGTCACGTCGCCGAAGCCCATCGCCTCTTTGCCCAACGCTCCGCTGCCGATGATGCGGACGGCCCAGATCAACCCGCCTCCAAACGCCATTCCGACCAGCGCGGAAAGCAGCGATTCCCAGGAATCGCCCCCTAGCATCCAAACCGCGGCGATCAGCAGCGAACAGACGGCCGTGACTGAGACGATCATTTTCCAGTAGGGGTAACGAAACATGCTGACCGTCAGATACCGTACGGCCTTGATCAGCCCGCGCCGCATGGTGGCTATCTTGGGCCAGATGGCCAGCGCCCATCCCACCAGGCATCCGATACCGATGGCCAGACCCGCCGAATCGTTTAACCAGGTCGGCCATGCGTTCGGGGAACTCACCAAAAGCGGGCCGGTATGCTGACCACCCACGGGCACGGTGAGGACATCCGGCAACGCGGTACTAGGAAACGCAGCAGCCAGCGCCAGCATCAGCAACGTGCCCGGCAGCGTGATCGCATCGGGGATGGTCTTTTCGTCCAGATCGATGAATGTGGCCACGATCATCAGGCTGATCAGCCCCGTGTGGATAAGGTACTGGGCGATCAGCGTCGCAAGGTCCGGCTTGGGAACGTGGACCGGGTACAAGGCGGCTTGATCGACCTGCCACCAATACAACCAGGCAAAGCCTGCGCCCACGGCCAATTCCAGCAAGGCGGGGCGGATCCAGTAGCCGGCGCCGTGCAGCGTCGATTCGCGGCGTAGACCGAACCAGCCAAGCACCGGAATTCGATCCCGACCGCGGCGTGGTGGTGCGGCGGGATGGGGTGAAGACCAAGGTCCGATCGGACGCGGGTTCCACGCCAATCGATAAATCCCCCGATTCAATTGGCCGCCGATCAGAGCGCCAAGCAGAAAGATGATCGAGTACAGAAAGATCGTCACGCGGATACCCTGACGCGGTGATGCCGCCCTGCAAAAGAAACAACGCCCCCTGCCTTGACGGCGGAATCAATACTTGGCTGCACCGATCACCCTTCTTAATTCCGTTCGCATCGCATCTTCGGGGGCCGATTGGCCCGTAAAATGTTCGAACTGCAAAGCCGCTTGCCGCACGAACATGTCGACACCGGTCACCACGCGGCAGTTCTGTTCCCGAGCGTGTTTGATCAGCAGGGTCTGTTCGGGGTTGTAAACCGTATCGATCACAATCGATCCTCGACGGAGATGCGCACGATCGAAGGGAGTTTCATCCACATTGGGGTGCATGCCGATGGGCGTGGCGTTGATGACGACATCCGGGTCGAACTTCAGACGATCGTACCACTGGATCGGGCGGCACTTAAATCGTTCAGCCAACTCGACAGCTCGATCAAACGTTCGTGCCGCGATCAATACATCCGCTTCGCGCCGCCGCAGAGCGTACAAGATGGCTTTGGAAACGCCGCCCCCACCTAAAACCAGTGCCGTTTTCCCCCAGAGACTCTGCCCTTCGTCCTGATGAGAAAACACCTGGTTCACCACATCGTTGAACGCTCGATAATCGGTATTGAATCCCACGATTGAACGCTGGTCCATCAAGATGGTATTCGCGCCACCGATTCCGCGAACAGCACCGTCTGCCTGTACCAGATAACGCAGGATTTCCTCTTTGTGGGGCACCGTCACACTCAACCCCTTGATATCCAGATCCTGCACCAGTTCCATGAACGAGATCAGATCGTCTTGGGGCACACGGAAGGGGATAAACACCTTATTCAAAGCCTGCTCGCGGAACGCCGTGTTATGCACGACGGATCCTAGATTCTGAGCGACCGGGTCGGCGATCACTCCGTAGATATCCGTCTCGGCGTTGATTTGGTCGTAGCGGTACAGTTCCCGCATGGCCTTATACGACAACTGGCCGGGTGCCAGTTTCAACTCGTGCTGGAACGTCGCATAGGTAAAAGGGGCCCCGTACTTTCCCCCTAGAATCCTAGTTGGTGTTCCGATCTCGCCCATGCAGATTCCGATCGTGGGGATTTTCGTATCGCGGACCAGTTGCAGCATACGCAGGTTATCGATAGGCCGATGAGCCATCGTGGCGATTTTGACGATATCCGGGTCCAGGCCGGACATTCGTTCGTGGATCTTTTCCAGATCGTCTGGGGTTTCGCGAAAGTTGTGATAGCTGACGATTCGTTTGGTTTTCCCGTACCGAGGGATTTCGCCCGCAATATCGTCCTCCAGATCCACGTATTCGACGCCCTCGGCGATCGCGGTCCGCAGCACCAAGCGGCGATCATCCTCGGCGCCCATCCATTGACCTCCATCCGCCTCGCGACGGCAGGTGACGATACAAGGGCAGGGCCGATCGTCCAGCAACCGCTTGATGTTCAGCCGGCTGCGGATATAGTCGACCCGCAACTCGACCAGCTTGACTCCCTGTTCCGCCAAGTACTGATGCTCGGCGATCACATGCTTATGGCGACCTCGACCAATACAGACGCAAATCATGGTAAACCATTTCATTCGGAAGAATATCGTGGACAAACTCAGCTTCTAATGTAACCAGAACCGGCTGTCTTGCCAATTCGCGGCGAAAAACGTTCTTGAGCGGTCCGAATCCCCATCGGCCCCGAAGTCGATCCTTTCGACGGCACCTTGGTTGCCTGCTCATGAACATCTTGATACACTGATTGTATCTGCTCTGACTGGTGTACCCCATCCTCTTGACCGCCGATCGGAGCAGCCACCCGGATTAGCAGATTTGTCGGAGTATCGCGATGAGAAGTATCGGCACGCGATTTTGTCTATTCGTCGCGTTGTTCGCCATTGTTTTTGCCGGCATTGTTATCCTCAAGACAAGCCGTTCCACCAAGGAATCACTACAAGAGATCACTTACGATCAGGTTCGTCTCGCCTTGGCTTTCGACGTGGCCATCCGGGATTACATCGCTCACGAGGTGCGTCCTGTGGTGAGCGGTCTGGTTGAGCCAGAGGAGTTCATCAAGCAAGCCATGTCGACATCCTTTGTGGCTCGCGAGATATTCGACAGAGTTCGCGGTGAGTTCCCGGACTATGTGCTGAAGTTCTCGTCCGACGATCCTCGAAACGAAAGGAATCTGGCGGGACCGACCGAAAGCGAATGGCTGCAGTTTTTTCGCGATCATCCTGAGGAGGCAACGAAAAAGGGGGTCATTGCCTGGGACGACCGTGCGTATTTCGCCAAAGCCCAGGTGATGCGGATCGATCTGTCGTGCCTTTCCTGCCACGGCGACCCCAAGGATGCCCCCAAAGCTTTGCTCGAGGATTACGGTGCCGATCGGGCATTTGGCTACCAGATCGGGGACGTGGCCGGCATGGATTTGGTGGCGGTTCCTTTGTCGACGCTTCAGGAGCAAATCATCGCGAACACCAAGTCTAATTTGTGGACGTTGACCATAGCAATCATGGTACTGTTCGGAGCGATTGTGCTGACTTTCCGTTCGCTGGTCGGCCGTCGTTTATCACGATTCACCGAGCATCTGCGATCGTCCGTCAGAGAAAAGATGGGGCCCTTGGAACCGTTCCCGAGTACTAGCGACGACGAGATCGGAGTGTTGGCGACCAGCTTTAACACGCTGGCGGCTAGGCTGCGCGAGGTCCATGCCTCGTTGGAAGAGCGGGTCAGGCAACGTACGGCGGACCTGGAGCGAGCCAACCAGGAATTGAAGCAAGCGATCGAAGCGGCCGGGGTCGCCAACCGGGCAAAGGGTGACTTTTTGGCGAACATGAGCCACGAGATTCGCACGCCCATGAATGCGATTATCGGGATGACAGACTTAGTCCTGGATTCCGATCTGACCGATTCCCAGCGCGATTACCTG
Organism: Planctomycetaceae bacterium; assembly: GCA_007129635.1. Classification (GTDB taxonomy): domain Bacteria; phylum Planctomycetota; class Planctomycetia; order Pirellulales; family Pirellulaceae; genus SKKK01. Next base: position 335 of record SKVE01000914.1, on the reverse strand, counting down.
AAGATGGTCCAACATTCCGGGCAAGCGTTGCTCAGGCTGCTGAACGATATCCTCGATTTTTCGAAGATCGAAGCAGGAAAACTGGATTTTGATCTTGTCGGATTCAGTTTGCGCGAGCGGGTTAGCAATGTGACTCGTTCGTTCGCGTTACAGGCTCACGGAAAGAGTTTGGAATTGGTCTGTCACGTTCAAGCAGACGTGCCGGATGGGGTGATCGGCGATCCGACTCGGCTGGACCAGATCCTGGTCAACCTGATCAGCAATGCGATCAAGTTCACCGATCGGGGCGAGGTGGTCGTTCAAGTGGAGCAGGAGCCCGGCGAACAGGAGCCCGG
>SKVE01000062.1 GCA_007129635.1 Planctomycetaceae bacterium | reverse complement strand
CGTGGCCGCTGACGTCCAACACGAACAGAGCGAAATGTTCGTCGTCCAGCCAGTGATAGCTGAAGGAATCGCCGCCCAATTGCATGCTGGGGATGAACCGCCAGTCCACGCGGACCGGGCCTTCGGTCAGCGGTGCGGGCAGCAGCGACATGACGTACTTCGCCGCCTCGGCCACCTCGTCGGCCAACCGACGGCGACTCTCCGCCAGTGCCCGATACGCTTCGTTCCGTTCCAATTGGGCGATGTAGCCTTTGGAGTGATAACGAATGCGCGCGACCAGCTCCAAGCGATCCGGCAATTTGACCAGATAATCATTGGCGCCGACGCCGAAGGCTTCGGCCTTGATGGTCGGCTCCTCCTTGGTCGACAACACGATCAGCGGGACCTCGCGAGTCGCCGGGTTGGCTCGGAAGAATTTGACCAGCGTCAGACCGTCCAGTTCGGGCATCACCAGATCCTGCAGGATCACGGTCGGCTGAAGCGAATTGGCTTCCGCGATCGCCTGGGTCGGATCTTGGCAGTAATGAAAGGCGATATCCTTTTCAGGAGCCAGCATCCGTCGTACGGCCTCGGCAACGATCGGCTGGTCGTCTACCAGCAACACGGTTATCGGCCGGTGGGAGTCATGAAAATCATAGGAGTTATGCGAGTCACGCGACGGCGGATTGGTCATAACTGGCCTCCCTCATGATTCCCATGCGTCCCATCCATCCCATTATTCCCTTCATTCCCACGCACCGTCATAAAACGCCCTCCGAATCTCTCGCGGTCCCATCCGGTTGTTTCAAACCGTAACTATAATTGAGTTGGAGCTTTTCCGTAACATCCCAGGCCGTGGTTTCCGCATGACCGATCCATCTTCCCCTGATCCGGCGCTCTTGGAATTGTTTCGCGCCGAACTCGAGACCCATCTGGCAACGTTGAGTTCCGGGGTGCTGGCGTTGGAGAAGGCGCCGGACGATGCCCAGCAACTTGAATCGCTGATGCGTGCCGCCCACTCGATCAAGGGTGCGGCTCGGATTGTCGGGTTCGACGCGGCGGTTCAGGTCTCGCATCACTTGGAGGACTGTTTCGTCGCGGCTCAGCGCGGGCAGATTACGCTCGCCAGCGATAGCGTGGACGTGCTGCTACGAGGGGTCGACGTCTTGGGAAGGTTGGGAACGTCTGGCGCTGCGGGAGCAGGCAGCTCCCAGTCGCCGGAGGAACTGGATCGCTGGATTGGCGAAATGGCTGCCGTACGCAGCGGTCGATCGACAGCGGACTTCCCGCCGCCGACCACCGCCGCCTCCGACGCGGCTGTTCTCGAGTTTATCAGCGAGGCCAAGGAGCATTTGGCCAACGTGGTGCAGGATCTTCTGGTCCTGGAACAACGGCCGGGCGAAGCAGATGCCGACTGTTTACAGCGGCTGTTGCGTGGCATGCACTCGATCAAGGGCGGTGCCGGGTTCGTCGGCTGTCGAACGATCGAGCAACTGGCCCATGCCGTGGAAAACGTGTTGGAATCGTTGCAGCAGACGGGAACCGCACCGGATTCGAGCGTGGTCGACACGTTGCTGGCAGGAACCGACCGTATCCAGGCATTGGTGGACGATGTCCAGCGAAGCAACCAGGCGGACGTCGGTGATATCCTCCAGCGTCTTCGGCAATGTCTGGCAGCTCCGATGCCCGCCGCGACGGATCGAGCCTCGATCGAACCGCCCAGCCAGCAGCGCCCGCCCGACTCGCCCGACGGCGTGGTCGAGCCCGCAAGCGCCAAGGCCGAATCGCCGCCAGGCCCCGATCGATCGGCGACCGTGCGGATTCCGGTCCCTTTGGTCGACCAACTGATGACGTTGGCTGGCGAATTGGTGCTGGTGCGGAATCAGGCGATGCGCTCGATAGAGTCGGGCGAGGCGGCGATTCGACCGGTCCTGCAGCGTCTGGATGCCTTGACGAGCCAATTGCAGGGCGCAGTGACCCAAACCCGCATGCAGCCGGTGGGGAACCTGTTCGCCCGCTTCCCGCGGACCGTTCGCGACATGGCTCGGCAGATGGGCAAGTCGATCGAACTGGAGGTGAGCGGGACGGAAGTCGAATTGGACAAGAGCGTCTTGGAACGGTTGTCCGATCCCCTGACCCACTTGATCCGCAACTGCTGCGACCATGGCCTGGAGAGTGCCGAACAACGCACGGCCGCAGGCAAGCCGGCAGCGGGCCGCATCAAGCTGTGCGCGCGCCAGCAGGGTGGCCAGATCTGCATCGAGATCCGCGACGATGGGCGCGGGATCGATGTCGAACAGGTGCGGCGCAAGATTTTGGAAAGCGGTTTGCGGACCGCGGCCGACTTGGCGCGTTGGAACGACAAGGAAACGCTGGGGTTGATCACGTTGCCCGGGGTTTCCACCGCCCGCCAGGTGACGGACGTTTCGGGTCGCGGGGTTGGCATGGACGTGGTCAAGACGAACCTGGACCGCTTGGGCGGAACGTTGGAAATCGATTCGACGCTCGGGCAAGGCACCACGTTTTCGCTGCGCGTCCCGTTAACCCTGGCCATTATTCCTTGCTTGATGGTCCGAGTGCAGGATCAATGCTATGCCATCCCGCAAAAGGATCTGGAGGAATTGGTGTGCTTGCATCCGCAGCAAGACCAGCCTCGGATCGAAAGCACCATGGAGCAGGAAGTGGTGCGTTTGCGGGACCGGTTGCTGCCCTTGGTCCGATTGAGCGAAGTGCTTGCACATCCTGAGCCGTTTGATGTCGAGATCCGCGAGGCCATCGTCCGGAAACCTCGGCCGGACGAGGCGACCTTTTTCGCCGTCGTCAAAGTCGGTGAACGACGTTTCGGTTTAATCGTCGACCAGATCTTGAAGAACGAAGAGATCGTCGTCAAGCCCATGCATGGTCTGCTGAAACCGCTGACTTGTTTCTCGGGAGCGACCATCCTGGGCGACGGTCACGTCGCTTTGATTCTGAACATGGAAGGCATCGTCCAGCACGCCGGCGTCCGCTTCGCCGAGCACGCGCGACAGGAGCAAGCAGACGGCGGCGGCCGGAGCGGCGAAACCGCTCCGGTGCTGTTGTTCCGATACGGGCCGGACGAGCAGTTCGCGGTGCCGCTGGCCATGATCCGGCGTCTGGTGATGGTCGACCCGGCGCGTATCGAGCGCGTCGGCTCGCGCGAATTCCTGCTGGTCGACGGAGAAACCACTCCACTGTTGCGTTTAGACCGAGTGCTACCCGTATCGACCGCTTCCCCGGTCCATCCTTTGTTTCTGCTGTTGCCGAAGAACATCGGCCGGCCGCTGGGGCTGCTGGCCACGTCGATTATCGACACGGATACCTTACCAGCCGGAATCACGCGCGACACGTTGCAGGCCGATGGGGTTGTCGGCTCGGCAGTGCTCCGTGGCCGTATGACGCTGCTGCTGGATCTGTGCCGTCTGGCGGAACGGAGCGATCCGACGGGAACGCCATCCAAGGCAGACGATGCGCGACGTCGGCAATCCAGGATCCTGGTCGTCGACGATACGGAGTTCTTCCGCGAGCTGGTACGCGGGTACTTGGAAGAAGCGGGCTACGAAGCGGTCTCGGTAGCCGATGGCAACCGGGCGCTCGAAGCTTTGGAGGGAGACAGGTTTGATCTGGTCGTTTCCGACATCGAGATGCCCGTCATGGACGGATGGACGCTGGCCAAGACTATCCGCCAACGTGCAGAACTGGCAGATTTGCCGCTGCTGGCGCTCACCACGCTCAGCAGCAACGCGGACCGCGACCGGGCTCGATCCTGCGGATTCGACGGCTACGAAGTCAAGCTGGACCGGCAGCAGTTCCTGCGCACGGTGGCCGAGTTGTTGGGCCAGGAAGTTGAGGCACTTAAGTCATGAGCGAAGTGATCGAAGGGGGTCGGGCGTCGTTTCCGGCCCACGACCAACCGCATAGCTACACCACGTTCCGGCTGCGCGATGATTGGTTCGGTATCGCGACCGACCTGGTCAAGGAGATCACGGTCGTACCGCCGCTGACGCCCATCCCGCATGCCCCGGGCGCGGTGCGAGGCTATGTGAATTTGCGAGGCCATATCGTCTTGGTCGTCGACTTGAATTGTCTGCTGCATCGCTGGCCGGCGGAACTGGGCGACGACACCCGATTGGTCGTCTTCAAACCGCAACTGGGGGATGCGTGGGGCATCTTGGTGGAATGCATCGGCGACATGGTGGAATTAACCGCCGATCAGATCGAGTCGCATCGTGCGGGCGGTGACGGCGACAGCCAGAATGCTGGGCTCCTACCCCAAGAGGAACTTATTCATGGCGTCGGCAAACTCGATGGACATCTCCTGTTGATCCTTGACGCCCGCCGTTTGCCATCCTGTCTGGAACACGCGATCGAGCGAAGAGGCCAGGCATTTTTTTCGCATTGCAACCTATCCAAGGAGCGCTCCCTGTGAACGATTTACGACTACGAACGAAACTAAGTCTGATCGTGGGTATTCTGGTTGTCTGCGTACTGATCATCGCGGTGGTCGGCTATCGCGGGCTTGGTAAGGTCAGGCGAGAGTTACAACAACTAGTCGAGGTGACCACCAAGAAGGCGATACTGGCCGCTAACTTGCGCGACGACGTCGCGTCAACGCGGAGGGCGCAGTTTCGCGCGGTCATCTCACAAGATGATGTCAAATCGCAGGAAGCTGTCAAACTGTCGCGTGACGCTGCCAAGGAGGTGGATGCCACCTACGCCGAGTTGTCGGTGCTGCTTGATGGGCGTCAATTTCCCGACGAACGAAAGCTGCTCGATAGCTTCCACGAGACGTGGGAGAACTACCGGGAAGCTCTGGATGCCTGCCTCCGATTGTCTCTGGAGAACACGAACGTCAAGGCGCATCAACTGACGACGGGGGAATTGGGCAACAGAATCCGCGAGATCGATGAAACGGCCAGTGCTTGGCTGAGGCGACTGGACCGGGTTTTGGCCGAGATGCCCGCCGCAGACGACGGCCGGCGCGTCACCGCAGAAAGGCTCCGGCCGGCGGTCTCGCGAGTTCACGTGATCGCGCTCGACGTGCATCGCCAGATCAACCAGAACGTCTTCCATACAACCGACGAGCTGATGGATCGTCTGGACGAGCAGATCGCCGTGCATTTGAAGGAGATGGAGACCAGACAGGCAGAACTGGCCGCACTGGTGGACGCCCAAGACCAGTCACGGTTGGATGCCTTGACTGCTTCCTGGCGCGCTGTCGCTGTCCCGTTGGCTCAGATGCAAAGACTGCTGCGAACGAATTCCAACGAGCAGTCCGCCAATCTAGCCGAGTCGTCCAACGATCAAATCAACGCCTGCATGAGCGCACTCGTCACGCTGCAAGACAGGCTTCGGAGTCAAATGTTCGACACCCTGAACGATGTTCAAACCACCACGGGTTGGTCTCGATGGCTGATGATCCTGGGGCCCCTGGTGGGTATCGCCGTCAGCACCGTGTTGGCGTTTCTCTTGACTCGTTCGATTGTCCAGCCGATCACCCAGAGCGTGGCACTTTCCGAGACCATTGCCCGGGGCGATCTGACCGGACGCATGAATCTGACTCAGCGCGACGAAGTGGGAATGCTGGCCGGGGCGATGGATCGTATCGCCGCCGCCTTCGGCAATGTCGTCGGCCAGATCCGTAGCGTCTCGCGGAACATCGGCGGATCAGCCTCGGAACTCTCGGCGGTTTCGCATCAGGTCTTCGCGCAGAGCGAGCAGATGACCGCCCAGGCGGGACAGGTCGCCAGCAGCACCGAGCAGATGGCCACGAACATCACGACCATGGCGGCGGCGGCCGAGGAGATGAGCATGAACGTGGCTTCGATCTCGTCGGCAAGCGAACAGATCAGTGTCAACGTCGGCACCATCTCCGCCGCTGCGGAAACCACGGCTCGCAATGTGACCACGGTGGCCGCGGCGCTGCAGGAATCGTCTCAGGCATTCGAAGCGATCTCCCATGATACGCGAGATAGCTCGCAAGTGTCCGATCGTGCCATGGGGATGGCCGACGAGGCCGGCAACACCATGAAGGAACTGGAACGTTCTGCAGCCGACATCGGCAAGGTGACCGAAACCATCAAGATGATCGCCATGCAAACAAACCTGCTGGCGTTGAACGCCACGATCGAAGCGACCTCGGCGGGTGAGGCCGGTAAAGGCTTCGCGGTAGTGGCCCACGAGATCAAAGAATTGGCGAACCAAAGCGCTCGGGCCGCAGAGGATATCGCCCGCAAGATCGAAGACGTCCAGAGCAGCACGCGAGACGCCGTCAGTGTGATCCGTGAGGTCCAGGAGATCATCTACAAGCTGAACGCTTCGTCCACCCGGATCTCCGAATCCATGGATCGACAAAATTTGTCCGCCAAGGCCAGCGCCGACAATTTGGCCGAAGCAAGCCACGGGGTCCAGCATATCGCCCATTCGATCGCCGAGGTCGCCAAAGGCGCCAACGATATGTCCCGCAACGCAGGCGAAGCGGCTACCGCCGCTAACGAAATGTCCCGCAACGCCAGCGAAGCCGCTCGAGCCGTCGGCGATATCTCTGCTAATATCCACGGCGTCAGCCAGGCAACACGCGACAACACGGCCAGCGCGCAGTTGGTCAACACAGCGGCCCAGCGCTTGGCGGCAATCTCCACGCAACTGGAGCAACTGGTCGAAACGTTCAAGATCTAGCCGACTACCGGGACCTGCAGCCCTAATCTT
>SKVE01000409.1 GCA_007129635.1 Planctomycetaceae bacterium | reverse complement strand
CCAGCAGTGCCCCCACGATCACAACGTGCCCGCTGGAGCTGATCCGCAGGAATTCCCCGACGCCCTGGACGAACGCCAGAATCAAAATATGCCAGAATTCAACACTCACAGATCAGGGTCTTCTTGATGGGATACGAAAGTATCTCTTTATCGGTTCCGCTACGTTCAACGAGTGTAGCATATTTTTCGGAGGCCGCAGAGTCATGCTTCGTCAGTAGGGCTGCCACCAACCGTCGGTGCGACTGCTGGCGATACAGGCTTCCACAAAACGGACGCCTTCGCAACCGTCGGTGACACTGGGATAAGAATCCCCGGCAGATGCGGGTTTTTCACCCGACGCACAACGCCACATGTCGTCGAATGCGCCCCGATACAAGTTGGCCAGCGCCTCGAAAAATCCCTCGGGATGCCCCCCGGCCAGCCGGCTAGATGCCCGATAACCGTCCGAAAGATAATCCGCGCGTCGATTGTTCTCGTACACCTGCACGGGCTGACCGTGCCGTCGCAGGACGATCCGGTCCAAATGATCGTGACGCCAGACAATCGAACCGGTCGAACCATCGATTTCCAGCGTGATGTCGTTCAGTCGTCCGTGCGTGACTTGGCTGGCAGTGATCGTTGCCATCTGGCCTCGCGCGCATCGCAGGACGGCATGCCCGTAGTCCTCCAGCGGGCGAACGGGATGGTAGGTTGCCAGGTGACTGCTGACGTCCATCGGCGACAGATCGGTTGTAAAACGCAGCAAGTGAAAAGCATGCGTACCGATATCCGCCATCGCACCCGACGGTCCGGTTTGAGCCGGATCCAGCTTCCACGCGGCACGCTCCGGGGTCTGATCGGGCTGCATCCGCCGCAATCCGCCTTGGATATAGTGAACCCGTACGGCCTGGATTTCACCCAACTCGCCGCTTCGGACCATGTCGCGCACCTGGCGGATCATGGGATAGCCCGAGTAGATATAGGCGACGGCAAAGACCCGACCGGTATCGTCGACCCGCGCCGCCAACTCGTCTGCCAATCGCGCCTCGGTGGTCAACGGTTTCTCGCACATGACGTGAAAACCCGCGTCCAGGGCCGATCGAGCCATGTCGTAGTGCAGCGAATTGGGCGTGGCGATGGTGACAAAATCGATCCGCTCGTCCGGCGGCCGTTGCGTTTCGGTTTCGAGCATTTCCTGATAGCTGCCATAGGCCCGATCCGACGCGATGCCCAGATCGACCGCTGCTTGGCGGCTGCGTTCCGGTTCCGATGCAAGCACACCTGCCACCAATGTCGCTCGATAATCCAGCGTGGCGGCGATCGCGTGGACGCGACCGATAAAAGCCTGGCCGCCCCCACCGACCAAAGCCATCTTCAGTTTCCGATTCTCTGACGCAGGATGATTTGGCATGGTCAAACCCAAGTGATCCGAAAAAGACAGGCATTTCCCAGCTAAAAGAACACGGCAGACGTCGGGGTGCGTCCTACAACCACTCTGTGATGCGCAACCGAACGTATTCACGGCCTGTTTCGCAGTCGAGGGTCGTATTCTTCAGCTTCGCGCGATTTCGTTCCCAAAAAAGTGCTTCGGCTTCGTCTATTGTCATGTTGGCAACTCGCGGCTTATGCGCTCCCATCAGGCCCGACACCGTTTGCTGCAATTTGACGTCGTTCGCAAACAAGATCTTTTCAAGCTGCTTCCGCCGCTCGTCGTGGGAGAGGTTCATTCCGACTTCCGACGGCAATAACTGAACGAACAGGGTCGCCGAACCGAAGTAGGGGTTCTCAATGGTCGACGCAACGATCACGTCTCCTTGCGAGCGTTGGTACCGAAACGCATCCGGCGCAACTCTTCGGGCCTGCGTCAATAGGTAAGCCGCAGTCTCATTCGGCAGCGTCAACGTTCTCGACCATTGCCAACGCATCTGGTCGTCATCGAACAAAACCACCGAGGCGTTAACCAGTCCGATTTCGCTGGCGAGATTACAGACGCGGATCGCGGCAGCCAGTTCCGAGACGTTCGCCTTCTTCGCTAATCTCTTCAAGGCCGCGGCGACCACTGGCGGCCTCGGGAGGTACGCTTTTACAACCTCGGTCGGAATAAGCAACGCGGATGCCAGTTCATTAACACGCCGCTCTTCGGCCGAGTCCGAAGCCAACATGTCTTCGTAAGACTCGCCCACCATCGTCGGGACGCCGAGTATCAAATGTCCAAGTTCATGTGCCAGCGTGAAACGCTGGCGCGATGACGGGAGATTACTGTTGATCCGAATGATGGCTAGTTTGCGCCGTGTCAAGCACCAACCGTCGCACCCGTCCATGGGCGACTTCCGAATGCTTACGCCGAGATGTTTTGCAAGTTCTTCCGGTGCCTGCGGGAAGTGCTTCGTAGCGAATTCCGTGACCTGTTCGTCCGAGATCATTTTTTTGCAGTCCGAAGTGGTTTGATCCCGAGCAAGTCGTTCATGTCCTGCAGCAGTGCCTGCTTGGTGTCGTCATCGAGGAGGGTCAAATCCTGATTACGAAATCTGACCCGAAGGTCTTGAAGTGCCAGCAGTCGGACGATGTGCCGGTCCAAGTCGGAGTGGACTTTCAGATCGCGCAGCGAGTCAAGTTCGCCCCGCAAATAATCGTCCGCAAGGTCGACGCCGCCGGTGACGGGCACAAAACCATCATCTTTCCATGTCATCAGAGGTACCCTTCGCGTTCGAGCCACTGCTGAGCTACGCCAGTTGGAAGCTCAAAATCAATCATACCATTTTCATCCTCAAAAATCACCCGGAAGCCTCGTTTGCGATAAAAGTCTCTCGTTCGCTCGGTCGGCAACGAGGTCAACCATACCCGTCCGCCAAGACCGAGGCTGTAGCTGTGCCTTACGGCTGCGAGCAGCAATGCTGTACCGATTCCTTTGTATTTTGGGGGATTTACCAGCCAGGGACGATTGCTCGGGGCAACAGCCAACCGGTCTATGAACACGGCACCTTCGCCTGATTCGATTTGGGATATTGCATCCACCCGGTAGAGTGAAGCTCCCTCGACCCCACCTCTGGTACTCTGAACCGCCAACGCTTCCCAGACAAGCTCGCTGCGGTGCAATCCTATGAGTTTTCGCCACTCCCAATGATGATCGCCTTCGGCCTCCCTCGCTCGTTTGGACACTGGAATCTTCCACCAGGTTCCGTCGACCTCTTTTGCCGCCAGTTCTCGATTTAGCCGAACCAGCTTTGCGCGTACAGGGGCCTGGCGTTCGCAGTCGAAGATGGTGATGTCATCAGGCAATACAAGCATGCGCTCAGCTCGCTGGAACCTTGGCGCGGACACGGCAGCGTCATCAGGGCTACTCGGCGGCGCGGATGTCGAAAACCCATAGCCGATCGTCGCCGCGCAGATACAAACGTCCGTCGCAGATGACCGGATGAGCCAGGTAGGTGTTGGGCGGCTGGCGAGGCAGCTCGAATTGGCTGACGATCTCGAAACCCCGCTCGCTGACACTCAGCAGCGACATCACGCCTCGGTACCCCAACGCGTAGATCATCCCTTCGGCGCTGGTCAAGCCGACTTTGCCCAACGTCCGATCCTCCTGCAGCGGTTGGCCAGTCAAGAAATCGACGCAATAGAAGTGCCGGCCGCCGTTGCGGCAAGCAGCGCCGAACAGCTTGCCGTCCAGCAGGATCGATCCGGAATGGCAATTGTCCAACTCGCGACGATGCCAGACGACCGAGGCCGATCGAGAATCGTCAGAGATTTTCAACAACGTTCCGCCCGTCGAATGGCCCGCCGCAACGAACAAATGGTCCTCGTGGTACAGTGGTGTCAGCGCATTCTGAGGCGTCCTGGGTGGGAAAGGCACGGTCCACAACAACTCGCCCGTTTCAGGGTCCAATGAAACGACCGAACGTTGCGTCATGCTGATCCACTGGCGGGTTCCGCGGTGGTTCACCATGGTGGGCGAGCAGTACGCGGCCGTGTAATCGATCTCTGTGTTGGCCCAGAGCGTATCGCCCGATTCCGAGTCCAACGCGACCACGCGACCCTTGAATCCGCCCGGCATGCAGAGCACTCGGCCATCCTCGACGATCAGATTCTCCGACAATCCCCAGACCCCCCAACGAGCCTCGAATCGTTCAACCAGATCGACGTTCCAACGCACCTGGCCCGTCGCTGCGTCAAACGCCGTCAACAGACCTTGCGGATTCACCATGTAGACGCTGCCCGCATGGTAGGTCGGCGTGCTCCGCGATCCGGGACTGGCTTGACGCCAGGCCGTTCCGCTGGGTTGTCTCCACAACAGACGACCGTCCAGATCCAAGGCGGTGACCATCTCGGTTGCACCGAAGTTGCCCGCAGTGAAGATCCGCCCATCGGCGATCGATACGCCCGAGAATCCCGTGCCGCACTGGTCGGCCTGCCACACCAGCGGCGGCCCCGCCTCGGGCCACGAACTCAACAAGCCGGTCTCTACGGACAGATTCTTCCGCTCGGGACCACCATGATGCGTGGGCCAATCGACCACGCCACCCACCTGGTCCCGCGCTACTGCCCAAACGCCCAGCGTACCGATCCCTAAAACCAGGATAATGGCCCATCGGAAAATGTATTTCGCGTTCATCGTTGACAACTCCTTCGACCTGCATGCAAAAGACCAGCGGGCCGATATACCCGAATACCGGCAGACTTTGAATCTATATCACGGCCCGATGGCAGGCAAGACGTCCGACATGCCCAGATCCATCCTGGCAAGCAAGGCCGTCAACGCTTATGTTTACGCTGCCACGATGGAAACGTGACGTTGTGAGCGAACAACCAGGGATTTATGAAATCGAACGGGAGGAACCTTGATTACCGCACAGCCACTCAAATGGTGGGGAGGAAAGCATTATCTGGCGAAGAGGATCATCGAGCTGATGCCGCGACACCTGCACTACGTGGAAGCGTACGCGGGCGGCTTGGCGGTTTTGCTGGAGCGAAACCCGAACGACCCGGCCAAACAGTGGTCGGACAAAAGCTACGAGCGGGGTGTCAGCGAGGTGGTCAACGATATCAACCTCGAACTGACCAATTTTTGGCGAGTGCTGCAGCAGGCGGACACCTTCGAAGCCTTCCGCCGCCAGGTGGAAGCCACGCCCTTTTCGCAAATCGAATGGGAGCAGGCCGAAATCCGGCAGCATCCAATCACGGACCTGGATGTGGCGGCTGCGGTGGCGTTCTTCATTCGTTGTCGGCAGAGTCGTGCTGGTGGTTTTCGAGCCTTTGCGCCGCTGTCCCGCAATCGCACGCGACGCAACATGAACGAGCAGGCTTCGGCATGGTTGACCTGCCTGGAGGGTCTGCCGGCCGTATCCGCCCGATTGCGAAGCGTGGTCGTCTTGAACCGCCCGGCGCTGGAAGTCATCCGCAAGCAGGATGGGCCGAAGACCTTGTTCTATCTGGACCCGCCCTACCTGCACGAAACCCGAATGGCGACCGAAGCCTACAAGCACGAGATGACCGAAGCCGAGCACCGGGAGCTGTTGGCTACGATCCGACAGTGCGAAGGCAAAGTCATGTTATCCGGCTATCCCAACCCGCTGTACGACCAGCAGCTTGCCGACTGGCAGCGAAAGGATTTCGCAATCGACAACAAAGCCGCCTCCGGCCAAAGCAAGCGGCAAATGACCGAATCGCTCTGGATGAATTTCTAGCAGTCGCCGAACACTTCCGCTGCCGAAAAGCCGATGTGCACATCAAAATGGGCTTCAACGCTAAACCGCCCGAACGCGATCTGCGGAGACCCGGGAACGGTACCGATGCACTCCTGCATGAATTGGTTTCACGCCCTTGATTTCGCTAACCGAAGTGGTCAAATACAGAGGGGCGGGGTTCTGAACGCGTCCCTCAAGAGAACCGGAGTGCTATCCCGACTGGGTTCCGTCCTTTTCGGCTGAAACGCCACCTGTGACTTGGTTTTGATATGTCAAATTCACTGTCCGATATGCAGTAACTTCGCACCGTACTTGGGCGGCTGGATGCAGCGCGTCCGGCAACATCGGGTGCGGACGAAGATCGTATGCCGTATATCGACCGAGAAGATGACTTTCAACGTCGGCTGGAACTGGAACTGGCAAGTCGCAGGCGGAAGGCTCGCCTGTTGATTTCGGGGCAAATTGGGGTGGGCAAGTCATCTGAGTTGCGACGCTACGTCCATGGTCACGCGGCGCAGCAGACGTTCAAGTCGAATAGTTTTCAAATTCTATGCGACCTGGAAAAGGAGATGCAACCGGACCACTGTGGGGCTGCGGGGGTGCTATTGGCGGTTTTCCGTGATTGTTGGAATGCCGCTGCGAAATACGGGGGGGGCAATCAACCAGAACGGTGTCGAATCCGCAACGAATCGATTGTAAGAATTGTGGACTGGCTAAAGGGGGACTTTTCGGACAACCGCGAGACCGCAGTCTTTCGTTTTCACGGAATGGAGTATCCTGTTTCGCTACGTAGTCAGGACAAGGACACAGGATTGCTGCTCATTCTTGGCAAGGCAGCTCTGCATCAAGCGGTTGCAGAACCAGGCGACAGATTCGGACTCGTTCCAGACACGTTGCTTAACCAACTGAACCGGCTACTGGACTGGATTCAGCGGCAGTCGGGTCGTCAGCCGGTGATTTTTGTGGATCACGTGGACAAGATCCGCGATCCAAGTGCGGCCAAGGAAGTCCTGATCGATGCGTTGCCTCAATGGCAACGTCTTTCGGCGTCTT
>SKVE01000925.1 GCA_007129635.1 Planctomycetaceae bacterium | reverse complement strand
CGGTCCGAGACCGGCCACAGCGCTGCGGGTAAATTATTCCCTGCGAGTTTCATGAAAAGTAGGAAGGAACGGCAATCCGTCCTACTTTTTATGCTACCCGGCGGCTCAGCTTGCCATCGTTTCGGCGGCCAGGTCGGTCAAAGCCTCGATCGCCGAATCGATGTGCTCCGTGGTGTTCCACGCGCCCAGACTCAGACGCAGCGTGCCGCCTTGCAGCGCGGTTCCCAACGCTCGGTGCAGCAGCGGCGCGCATTGGAAACCGGCCCGTACCTGGACTCGGTACGCGGTGTCCAGCACGGTCGCCAACTCCTGCGGCGGCCATCCGTCTACGGTGATCCCCACGACGCCCACTCGGTCGTTTCGATCGGTGGGCCCATAGACGCGGATGCCCGAGATGCTCTGCAGGCCGTCTAATAACCGATCGGTCAGCGTCTGCTCGTGCTGACGCAACGCTCGGATGCCTCGCTGCTGTACGAATTCCAACCCAGCGCCCAGACCTACGATCGCCGGCACGTTATGATTCCCCGATTCGTAGCGATCGGGCAGGCTGTCCGGCTGGACATCCGATTCGCTTTGAGTTCCCGTGCCGCCCTGACGCACCGGCACCAGATGCTGTTGGGCACGTGGTCCTACGTACAGCCATCCGCTGCCCAGCGGTCCCATCAGCGCCTTGTGACCAGGAGCCGCCAGCAGATCCGCCTGCATGGCCCGAACATCCACCGGCACATGCCCCACGGATTGCGCGGCGTCGACCAACAGCAGCAGTTCGTGTTGCCGAGCGATCTGGCCAATCGCTTCGATGGGCTGCAACGCACCCGTCACATTCGAAGCATGGATCAGCGCGATCAACCGAGTTGTCGGGCGGATAGCGGCTCGGATCTCGTCGGGATCGACGATACCTCGTCCATCGCATCCGATCCGACTGACCTGAACATCCGCGTGTTGTTCCAGGTGTCGAAGCGGGCGCAGCATCGAATTGTGTTCCACCACGCTGGTCACCACATGATCGCCGGGCCGGAGCAGACCGTGGAGCGCCAGATTCAAGGAGTCCGTACCGTTGCTGGTAAAGATCATGCGTTGCGGCGTTTCGGCATGGATTGTTTCCGCCAGCAGCCGACGGGTTCGATCGATCATCCGTTCGACCTCATTCGCCTCCTGATAAGCGCTGCGCCCGGCCGGTGCACCCAACTGACGCTGGTACGTATCGATAGCGGCATAGACCGACTCTGGTTTGGGCCAACTGGTGGCTGCGTTGTCCAGGTAGACGCGTGGTCGATCCGACACGTTCAGCCTCCGATCTGGTACATGGCCCGGTGCGGCCGTAGGAATTCAGGGGAATCGATCCCGTGCCCAGCCTTTTTGGCTTGAACACAAGCTCGTACCAATCCTGCCAGTTGTCGATCGCTGCCGGTGCCTCGGATTACCGCGCGTGCATCCCATTCCTCCTGGGAAAAAATGCAGTTGCGGAACTGGCCTTCGGCCGTCAGTCGCAGCCGATTGCAACGGTCACAGAAGGGCTGCGAAACCGGTTCGATGAATCCGACTCGACCTGCACCGTCGCCATACTGATAGTCGACCGCTGGCTGGCTAGGATCCGTTCGTGGGACAGCGATCAACGGCCCGAATCTCGATTCGATGCGACGACGGATCTCGCAGCCGGTCAGGACTTGTTCGTCCGACCAACTCGCGTCGGCATCCAACGGCATGAATTCGATAAATCTCAGTTCCAGGCGATGTTGACGGGCGAATTCTGCCAGCGGCAGAATCTGTTCCTCAGTCCACCCGCGGATGGCGACTGCGTTCAAGCGAATCTTTTCGAAGCCCATCTGGCCAGCCACCGAGATACCTTGCAGGACGCGAGCCAGTCCGTTACGCCGACTGATCTGCTCGAACATCGATTCGTCCAACGCGTCCAGACTGATGTTCAGCCGCCTCAGGCCGGCTCGACGTAACGCCTGGGCTTGGTCCGCCAGCAGCATCCCATTGGTCGTCATGGCCAGATCCCGCACGCCGGGGATCGCGGCCAGCCGGGAGATCAGCCGATCGACCTGGAGACGCACCAACGGTTCGCCCCCCGTGATCCGCAGTTTGTTCACCCCCATCGGCACCAATACACGGACGACTCGTTCGATTTCCTCGAAGGTCAACAGTTCAGCACGCGGCTTGAAAACCACGTGGTCGTCCGGCATGCAGTAGAAGCAACGCAGATTACAGCGATCCGTGACGCTGATCCGCAGATGGGTGTGCACGCGGCCGTCACCGTCGATCAAAGCAGGGGCGTTCGTCATAGCGAGCATCTTGCCATGTGTTTTAACTGAGTCCGGCAGCGTCACCAGAAGACGGGTCCCAGCCGGGATGAACCCATTGGCTGGTCCCATCTGCCCAGTTTTCCTTTTTCCAGATGGGTACGACTTGTTTCAACTGATCGATCAACCACTGGCCCGATTCGAAAGCCGCCTGACGATGCGCGCTGCTGACAGCGACCGCCACACTGACCTCGCCCACCCCCACATGACCGACACGATGTGTGATGGCACACGCCTCTAACGACCAGCGTTGCCGCGCCTGCTCTACCAGTCCCGCCATCTTTTCTCGAGCCATCTCGGCATAGCATTCATAATGCAACGATCCGGTCTCTCGACCATCGGTAAACTGACGCGTGGTCCCCAAGAATAAGACGACCGCCCCTGCGTGGTTCGAGGCGACCTGCTGCAGGACTTCGTTTGAATCGATGGGTGCTTCGGTGATTTCGATCATGTCTCTAAACTTTATAACCCGTGGCTTTATCGACGACAACCATCTTTGGGGTAACTAATGTCAGGCCTGTCCGGGGGTCTTGAGACGTTCCCGTCCGTCCTTCATACTCCGAGACAGCGATAGTTTCCATGAGATCTGTCGCGTTGAAGTCTGCAGCGATCTCAATTTTTTCACCAGTGCTCTTTTGATGTTTGGTATTCTGAACCTGAACAAGCCACCCGATTGGACGTCACGCGATGTGGTCAACCGCATCCAGCGGCTGGTTGGTCGAGTGAAGGCCGGTCACGCGGGTACGTTGGACCCGCTGGCAACCGGTGTGTTGATCGTCTGCGTCGGCCATGCGACGCGATTGATCCAGTACGTTCAACGCATGCCCAAGCGATACTGCGGGACGTTCGTGATGGGCATGAGCAGCGACACCGAGGATACTGCCGGTCGGGTCGTTCCGACGGGTGATGACGTGCGGCCGACGGTCGACCAGTTCCTGGCGGTGCTGCCTTCGTTTGTGGGGCAGATCCAGCAGGTTCCGCCAGCGTATTCCGCGTTGAAGGTTCAGGGAAAGCGAGCCTACGCGCTGGCTCGAGGTGGCCAGCCAGTCGATCTTCCAGCCCGCACGATCATGGTTCACCAGTTGCGGTTGCTCGATTACAACTACCCGCAGTTTACCGTGGAAATCGATTGTGGCTCGGGAACGTACGTGCGATCGCTGGGAAGGGATATTGCCAGGCGACTGGGCACCGAAGCCATCATGTCCAACCTGGTTCGCACCGCGATCGGTCCGTTCCGACTGGACGAGGCCCTCGATCCGACCACGCTGACGCCAGAAAATCTTGGGTCGAATCTAATGTCGCCGTTGATCGCTCTGACCGAACTTCCCCGCATTACGATCGATCCGTCGCAGCAAAGCCGCCTATTGCAAGGACTGGCCATCGACAACCGTTGGGATGTCGACGGCCCGGAATTGGCGGCGGTCGATGCCGATGGGCGACTCCGGTCCATCGTCGCGTCGCGTCCCGTACAACAACTGATTCCAATCAAGAATTTTCCATAATGCCGTGACTTCAAACAGCACCCCAGAATTCATTCCCTGAAAACGACCGCTGGGCAAAGATGACCGATTGCAACCGATGTCATCCCATGGTGCAATAGAGGATACCGGCGAATCGATGATGCCGTGAATCCGAGGACAAAACGATGGGCTGGTGGGCAAAAATCATGGGCGGCGGAAAACGCAGAGCGGCCGATCGTGACGGCTTGTTGCGCAAAGCGAAATCCCTGCAAAACGGTTCACCCGAATTCCACCGTTTCGTCGCACAGCAGGAACTTCAGCGGGGCGAAGACTTGCCACGCGGCGCTCGTCATCTGGCGCGGTTGCTCAGCGCTGCGACGGCCGACGCCGAGTCGTTAGAGCTGGCCGAGCAGTATTTTCAAGCGGTTTCTGATAATCCAATAGAGTTATTGCCGGAGTCCCAGGCCGCAGAAACCTGTTACGAAGAAGAAGCACTGCGAGCCTGGTTGCTTGCCCGTGGGGGACGACTGCAGGAGGCGGTCGAGCTGTTGGTTGCCTTGGTAGACGCTAAGCAGGATGCCTGTTATCTGGAAGCTTGGGTCCTGGATTGGTTGGAAGTGCCTGGTGCGGCCGAGTCCTTGCCGGGGCCGACGATGTTGAAGTTGATGTTGCTGGTATCGCAGCAGTACCCCGAATGCAAATACGTTACCGCCGATCAGCAGCGTCTTCTGGATCGCTACGTGAACGTGATGCGCCGCTGGAACGTCACCGAGGATCAAGCCGAGGTGGCGAAGATGACGCGGATCGGGTTGCTGCGTAAGGCAGGTCGTTTCCCGGAAGCGCTCCGAACCGCTGAACAGTTCGTTCGGGACCACCCCGGTTGGCATGCTCACACGTCCGAAGCCCTGGTCCGCCGGGAGATGGGCCAAGTGGATGCAGCGAAGGCCGCTTTCCAGCGGGCCATCGATTGCCGACCCGACGATCTTGCCGCTCGCCTGGAAGCGGCGGATATGTTTTTCGACCGTCAACAATGGGACGAGGCCTGTCAGTGGTACCAACAGGTTTTGGAGGAACATCCCGATCACCCTTGGGCACTGCCTTCTTGGTTGTACAGTCAGTGGCGGCAGACCAGCGAACAGCAACATCTGGATCGCATCTGGAGCATGTTGGACGAAGACGTGACCAGCCGACGCGCCTACGAGTTGTACGAGCGATGCACTCCCTACCTCGGTTTTTTGCCTGAGCCCGATGGGGTGACGGCCGAGTTTATCCGACAAATCCTGCCGCAGATGGAGGATTCCGGACCTCTGGATAAAGAAAACGGAGGAACAAACACGGAATTTGTCCTGCCCCTGGAACAACTGGATCCTCCTAGCAGCCGTTTGGCCTTTCAGATGATGACGGAGACGTATCGACGCAAGGCACGGTTGCTGGTCAATGTCCGCACGATCCCGAGGCCCGATCCCCGCAAACCATGCCGACCGGTCAAGTATCTGCTGTGGACCTATCACGAGACCGAACCAGCGCCTGCCGCGCCGGTGCCCTACCCGACCATCGTGCAAAATGTTCGGGAACTTGCATCGCAGCCGTACGATTACCGAGCAAACTGGGCGTCGGCCAGCCGCATCGCGGCTCGGCTGGAAGCCACCGATGCGGCCAGCATCCTGGCAGTGATGGTACATCCGCCGCCGCTCCCAGCGGGCGAAAATGTCCTTGACTGGCTGCCGCGCGTCCAAGTGGCGGCTGCCCTCCTGCTGGCGCAACTGGATGGCGATTGGCACACCTCGTTGCGCCGCGATGCCCTGCTGTCAGCCTTATGGGGCGCCGCAGATTGGACGACCATCGCTGCGATCATCGGCTTGACTCAGCTTGCACGTCATGACCCGTCGACGGCAGCAGATATTCGCGAGGCGTTTGCCATTTTGGCCGAGCATCGGCCATGCGGAGGTACCTATTGTTACGAACAGGCACTTTTCAGTAACTGGATTCTACTCCCCGACATTCCAGATAAAGAACGGCGATCGCTGGAGAAGAAACTGAAAAGGCTGGAGAAAAGCAAGAAGTCCAAGAGCTGAATGGCGGCTCGGCTCATCGCCAGCGGAACGCCGCTTGCGGATATTGAGTCAGACAAAGGGGTCAGGAGCATATATGGGGAATGCTGGGGCGATTAGTGAAGGATGATTCGTCGAATGAATCACCAGTTTTCCCGACATTATGAGCACCCGGCCAGAAGTTTCTTTTCATTGAAGGTAGCCTTGCATGGGGGACGCAACGGGGGGCGGGAGTCGTTTTCGGCCAACCACCGCGATCGTGGGGACGACCGGGACCGACTGGGCCGACCCGGTCCACGACCGCAATGGCAACATGACCACCATCCCCAAACCGGCCAGCCTCGCTGACGGCCTAACTGCAATCTACGACGCGTGGAACCGCTTGGTCGAGGTCCAAAACGGCCAGACGGTCATTGCACGGTACGAGTATGACGGCCTGAATCGCAGGATTACGAGCCACATAGACAGCGGCGCCCCGTCGAATCCCACCGGGATCGACAGCTACCTCCACTGCTACTACGCCTCCGCGTGGCAGATCCTGGAGACCCGCCAGAGCGATACTCCATCGGCCCAGCCCGAGACCCTGCAGCCCAAACACCAGTACGTCTGGAGCCAGCGCTACATCGACGCGGCCGTCCTGCGCGACGAGAACACCGGCGTCAACGGCCTGTGCGACGACCAGCGCCTGTACTACCTGAACGACGCCAACTTCAACGTCACGGCCCTGCTGGACACCAGTGGCGAAGCGCTGGAGCGATACGTCTACGCCCCCTATGGCGTCGTCACCATCTACGACGCCACCTGGACCAACACCCGCAGCGCATCGAGCTACGACAACGTCACACTCTACACCGGCCGCGAACTCGACCCCGAGACCGGGCTGTATCATTATCGGAACCGGTACTACGGTGCGCACTTGGG
>SKVE01000714.1 GCA_007129635.1 Planctomycetaceae bacterium | reverse complement strand
GTACTCGGCCGCTACGACGTCGTGGTCATCGGCGGAGGCACCGGCGGAGCACCGGCGGGCATCGGCGCGGCGCGGGAGGGCGCTAAGGTGCTGGTGGTCGAGTACCTGCACATGCTGGGCGGCGTGGGGACGGCGGGCTACATCAGCAACTATCATCATGGCAACCGCAGTGGCTTCACCTCGACGGTGCCAGGCGAGCGCCGATGGTGGCCGGAGCAGCGGGCCCAGTGGTGGCGCCAAACTTTGTTAGACGACGGGGCCGATATCTGGTTCGGCACCATCGGTGTCGGCGCGGTGATCGACGGCGACCGTGTGGTCGGCGCGGTCGTCGCCACCCCGGCGGGTCGCGGCGTGGTACTGGCCGACGTCGTGATCGACTCGACCGGCAACGCCGATATCGCCGCGGCGGCCGGTGCCCAGACCGATTACACCGGCGCGGGCGAGTTCGGTATGCAGGGGACGGGCCTGCCCCCACGGCGGCTGGGCGCCAACTATACCAACTCGGATTTCACCATCGTCGACGAGACTGACATGCTGGACGTCTGGCATGTGTTCGTGTACGCCAAGCAAAAGTATCCGGAGGCATTCGACCAGGGGCAACTGATCGACACGCGCGAGCGCCGGCGGATCATCGGCGACTTCTACATGACCATCCTGGACCAAACGGTCGGCCGCACCTATCCCGACACGATCAGCCAAGCGCTGACCAACTACGACTCGCATGGTTTTTCGACGGACCCCTACCTGATGTTGGAAACCCAGCCCATGAGTGGCGCCCGATTCCAGGTGGACATTCCCTATCGGTGCTTGCTGCCCAAGGGGATCGAGGGGTTGCTGGTGACCGGCTTGGGCATCAGCGTCCACCGCGACGCCGTGCCCCTGGTGCGCATGCAACCTTGCATTCAGAATCAGGGTTATGCGGCGGGGCTGGCCGCCGCAACCGCCGCGCGCGAGGGTCTGGCGGTGCGCGAGATCGATGTCCGAGCCGTGCAGCGGAGATTGGTCGAATTGGACTACCTGCCGGAGCGGGTGCTCGAGCAAGAAGACTCGCTGCGCGTGTCGGCCGAGGAGATTGCGGCGGCCGTCCTGGAGGCGACGGAAAGCTATCAAGCTGCGGCCATCGTCACCTTTCATCGCGAGGAAGCACTGCCGTTGCTGCGCGATGCGTTTCGATCGAGCGAAGGGGACAAACGCTACGCCTATGCCCTGATGCTGGCCTTGCTGTTTGGCGACGCTACCGGCGCCCAGCCGCTGCTGGAAAAGGTGCGTGCGGCTGACCAGTGGGATCAGGGGTGGAATTACATGGGCATGGGCCAATCGGGCGATGCGCTCAGCCCGTTGGACAAGGCCATCATCGCGTTGGGTATGACCGGTGTCCCGGAGGCAGTGGCGGTGATCCTCGAAAAAGCAGCCATGCTGGACGCCGACGCGGCCTTTTCGCACCATCGCGCGGTGGCAGTGGCCTTGGAACGGCTGGGCGACAAGGCAGCGGTCGAGCCCCTGGCCGAACTGCTCCGCATGCCCGGTATGTCGGGTCACGTCCATGACACGGTCCACGTTGCGAAAGCGCACGACGCGCAATACCAGCGATACTTGAACGCCGTTCACACGCGGCGCGAGTCGCTCCGCGAGTTGCTGCTTGCCCGGACCTTGTACCGTTTAGGGGACCACGAAGGGATTGGCGCGGCCACGTTGCGGGCCTACACCACCGACCTGCGCGGCCACCTGGCTCGGCACGCCCGCGCAATGCTGGACGAGTGACGGGCGGAAGACTGTTGTTTGTGGAAAATGGACCAAGCTTTGCTTTCGCAGCCAAGTGGGAGAATACCATAACACTTGATGAGTGCAAGACGGGTGTTTTCGACCAAGGACGCGACGGCGGGCGTTTGGCGGTTGGGCTGTGTTTCCTGCTGATGCTGCTCTCGCCGACGCAACTGTTGGGCGATTCTCTTCCGGTGGCCATCGGCGTCGACGCGCCTCGCGCCATCCTCCGCCAACTGCCTTTTAGCGTTTCGCTGACCCATCCCGACCTGGAAGGCGGACCGGTGGCGTATCGTCTGACGGATGCCGCCGGACGCGAATTGGCCGCAGGCATCGTGGTTCCGGGTGAGAAGATCGAGCTGGAGAATCTGCGAGTGGGGTCCGTTGCCGCCTTGCCGTTGACCTTGTACACGGGACCACCGGCCAGCGACCTGGGCGAAGTCCGTACCTTCCGGCCGCTGATGCTGCCGGGTTGGACCAGCCTGTTGCCGCCCTTGCTGGCGATCGTATTGGCCTTCGTGCTGCGCGAAGTGGTTCTTTCTCTTTTCTGTGGCATCTACTTGGGTGCCCTGCTCCTATTCGGCTTCCAACCTCTGATCGCACTTTGGCGTTCCATCGACTATTTCATCGCCCCGGCACTCGGTGATCCTAACCACGCGGCGGTGGTCATCTTTGCCCTGTTGCTTGGTGGGATGATCGGAGTCATCAGTCGAAGCGGCGGCATGGCCGGGGTGTTGGAAGCGGTCCGTTCGATCGCCACCACACCGCGACGCGCGAAAGCAGCCACCTATGTCGGCGGTCTTTCGATTTTTTTTAACGACTATGCCAATGCCCTGATCGTCGGCAATACGATGCGACCGCTGACGGATAAACTGGGCGTCCCACGCGAGAAACTCGCCTACATTGTCGATTCCACCGCCGCCCCCGTCGCCGGCATCGTCTTCGTCTCGACGTGGGCAGGCTTCATGATCTCGCTGATCGATAATTCACTGAACTCGGTCGTTGAAAACCCTGCGACCGATCCCGTTCTGGCCGCCGACTTGGCCGCTGCGAATCCCTTTGTCGTCTACATGCACAGCGTCCCTTACATGTTCTATCCTTTTTTGAGCCTGGTGATGGTGGCGTTGGTCATCTGGACCGGGCGGGACTTTGGCCCCATGCTGCATGCCGAAAGGCGGGCGGCGCGGGGCGGGGGCCTGTCACGCCCCGGCGCGATGCTGCTGGCCAACACCGCGGGAGAAGCCTTAGAAGCCGACGAGAACGCACCCCGTCGCTGGTTCAACGCGGTGATACCGATCATGACCGTCATCTTGGTCGTGTTGGGCGGCCTGTATTTTGGCGGGCGGGCGGTCACCGCTGCGGACGCCTCGATCTGGGATATCTTGGGCGCCGCCAATCCGTTCCATGCTCTGTTGTGGGGTTCGCTTTCAGGTTGCCTGGTCGCGATCGGGCTGACCGTCGGTCAACGCATCCTGACCCCGCACCAAGCGTTGGACGCGTGGTGCGGTGGCTTGCGCGCTTTGATGCTGGCCATCGTCATTTTGGTGTTGGCTTGGTCGATCGGCGCCGTCACCGGCCAATTGGGAACGGCCGAATACATCGCCGAATCACTGACAGGCCGCATGCCACCGGTTCTGTTGCCGTCCTTGGTCTTCGTGACTGCGATGCTGATCTCCTTCGCCACCGGCACGTCCTGGGGAACCATGGCGATTCTCGTGCCGCTGGTCGTACCTTTGGCGGTTGCGATCGGGGGCGGCGAAGGCTTCGAAGGCGGAACCCGCTACACCATCCTGCTTGGCAGCATCAGCTCGGTACTGGCCGGGGCCATCTTCGGCGACCACTGCTCGCCCATCTCCGACACCACCGTGATGAGTTCCATGTCTTCGGCCTGCGACCACATGGATCATGTTCGCACCCAGGCCCCCTACGCGATTCTGGTGGCGGGCACGGGCATCGTGGTCGGTGATCTGGGAACGGCTCTGCTCGGCATTCCCCTGTGGGCCTCCTACCTGGCAGGCGCAACGATCCTGTTGCTGGTCCTGCACCTGGCCGGTCGCCGATCCGTCTGACAGGATCCTTTCCAGTGAAAAAAACCACTTGCAACATTCGTCCCAAGTGGCCTCGGGTGGAGGCGGCGGAAGTCGCTCATCGCCAGGTAGGGCATCATCAGCCAGGCGGCGATTCCCATCAGGACGAAGTTCGTCGAACAGAGTTCGGGATGTTGGTCCTACTTATGACTTGGCAGCTCGGCCTTTGGTACGTGCGGTTTTCGTCCCTGTCATCAATCTGCTTCAGCAGGCTGAGGGCGAAGCGTGTTCTCGATCGCCCAACGTGCGATGCCTGTACGGTTTCCGGGTGGTGTACGTCTTCGACGTGAGCCAGACCGAATGCGTGGGAGAGGGTAGGGTGAGTGGGAAGAAAAAGCAGCAGTTATTTCTTTGCCGATCCATAGCAAACGAATCTGGTCCATCGTTCCGGCCGAAAGCGCCGAGTGGCTCGCCGAGCAACTGGCCCAGTGTACCTGGTGCGGCTGCAACGGCTTTCGGCTGGGAATCTACGTACTGGTCAACGACGCAACCTGCGCCGACGGCGCTCAGGAATACGGCGTTCTCCGAGAAGACTCCGACCACTACGTGCAAATCGAATCGTTGACGTTCTCCTGGATGACCTACGACGAGGCGGAGACCATCATTCGCCGCGTCCTGGCCGGTGAATTCGACCATGCGAAGTACGGCACGGTCGCCGGAAAGCGGCTTCAGACGCCGGACCGACACGGCCGCTGCCATCGGTGCGCATGACGACCGAGCCGTTGCCGTCTACGGCAATCGCCTGAAAGGCCCGAGGGTTTTGCACGCCACCGGGCCTTTTCTTGTTCCGGAGCCCGGCTTTCTCTGGTTGGGAGAGTTCAAGCTGGGAGTCAAATCTGGTTACAGGACTTGCGGATATCGCCGCACATTGGGAGGTGTGTCTGCTCGACTCGTCGATTCCAGACCTCTGGCGTGCTGGAGGGATGCCCGTGTATCATCAGTTCGGGACGGACAGTGAGTTCGTCGTTTCCGACGAGACATGATATGGAGCCGAGCGACCATGCCAATGAATCTGACATTGGACCTTACGGAACGCGAGTTGGTGGAACTGCGCCAGCGGACCAATGCTACCGACACGGCGGGAGCTGTTGCCCGTGCAGCGCGGGAATTCCTGCAGACTTGCCGGCTCCGGGAACTGACGTCGATGGGTGGATAGCTCGACTACGACGAGAACGCTTACCGCGAATTGGACGGCGCCGAGCTTGAACAACCGCCTTCGCCCCCGGTGGGCAAGAGGGTTACGATGACTGATCGTGTGATCATCGACACCTGCATCTGGGCCAGCGTATTTGCTAAGGCTGGTTCCCCTCACCAGCAGGCGGTCGAGCGTCTGATCGACCAGGATCGGGCCGTCTTAATCGGCCCTGTGCTGACGGAAGTGCTCTATGGGTTCCGAAGACCACGCGTTTCAAGCTAGCACTCAAAACGTTTGAGGCGGCGGCCGAGGCGATAAAGTTAATACGGGCGGAGAAGGATTTAGTGAGAATTAACCGGTGGTCGATCTTGGTAAGCACCGTTCGAGAAATAACTGACGCATTTTCTGCCCCTCACCCTGCCCTCTCCCACGAGGGGCGAGGGACATTGGCCAGCAATGGGGCGCCGCCGCACAAAACGTGGAACTCCAGCGGGTTGTGCTGGGTGGGCAGCCGGATGCACAGCACCGGCAGCGGCAACTGGATCAGGCCGGAATCGAGATCCAGGTTCAGCCGGGTCAACATGGGCACGATGCTGGGCCAAACGTTGTAGTACGGTTTGCGGATTTCCTCCCAGGTGCGTTCGCTATTGACCTGCTGGTAGAACTGCGAGGACGGCCATTCGACGCCGCTGGGCTTGTACTTCGGGTATCTCGGAAAGCTCATGGGCGGTCCTCCAAAGTAGCAGGCACATTCCATGTGCCGTAGCCAAGATTGATGGTGAGATTTTTGCTGACAGTTGACGTTATCCATGGGCGGACGGCAGTCGGAGACTGCCTGCTACTGTAGCAGGCACATTCCATGTGCCGTAGCCAAGATTGATGGTGAGATTTTTGCTGACGGTTGACGTTATCCATGGGCGGACGGCAGTCGGAGACTGCCTGCTACTGGTCGCTGATACAGATAGAACTCGCCGGCCTTCAGATGGGACGGGTTGTTGGCAATATAGCGTCGGATCGCCTCGAACTGCTCGGGGGATCGAATCAAATGGTCAAAGCTCTCCTCCTGCCAAAAACGTCCGCGCGCCTTCAACAACTGATTGATTCTTTTCGCCGAGAATCGCTTCCACGAGGTGCATTGAGCTTCGATTTCCGTATCGCCCAGCAAACAGACAATGGCATGGACGTGATTGGGCATCACCACAAAGTCGCCCATGTGGTAGCGAGCTCCGTCAAAGTGCAGCAGAGCATCCACGACGATCTTGCTCAGTTCCGGACGCCGCAAGACGCACGCTCCCAACCCTTTGTCGAGCGTTTCCATGTATTGCCGGGAAAACGTGTCGTGAAAGTTGCGGCGGAACGCCACATCAAGCCGGTCAAATTGGTCCCGCCAGTTTCGATTTCGCATCGAGATCCCGTGGCGCTGAAGCCAGTCGGCTCGTTGTGCGTGCCACCGCCGACTCACCTCCACTGGCATCGAGTCTTCCGTCCTGAACGTCACGAAGTACGAGACTCCCGGTTGATACCAATGCGGCAGACTGGTCCCCATTTCGATCCGCACATCGGCGTCTGGGTCGAATAGTTCAAACATGGTTTCTCCAAAGTAGCAGGCACATTCCATGTGCCGTAGCCAAGATTGATGGTGAGATTTTTGCTGACGGTTGATGTTATCCATGGGCGGACGGCACTGGCGGACGGCACTGGCGGACGGCACTGGCGGACGGCACTGGCGGACGGCACTGGCGGACGGCACTGGCGGACGGCACTG
>SKVE01000416.1 GCA_007129635.1 Planctomycetaceae bacterium | reverse complement strand
TTGACCATCATCGAGCAGCGGATGCCGGTGGCATTGGACACGGCGATGAATTTGTTGACGCCTTCCACCGCACTGTCCGCGATGTATACCGACTGGGGCACATCGCGGTTGTCGCGCGTCTTGTGGAACAGGATCGTGCCATCTCGAGCGTGTTCGCGCGAGACGGCGTACGAGGTGCACTCGTGCAGGAACCGATCGCGTACCACGCCGTCCAGGAAAGCCAGGTAGATGTCCTCGGGCACCTCGGCGGCGCGCGCCGTCGCGCGCGCTTCCTCCAACCAGTGCGGAGCGATCTGTTCGATAATCCTGAGCGCCGTCGCCGACCGCTCCATGAGCATCTGTTCCGAGATGCCTGCCGCCGCAGCCCGTTTCAGGTAGCCGGTTTCCAGGTCGTGTCGGATGTGCTCCCGATTCAACTGGCCCCAAATCGTGCCCATCTGTTCGGGCGTGCCCGCCAGGTGGATCATAGGCGGCGGGTCCGCGCCAGCGACATGCGATCCCAGGACCATGATGACCAGGATCGTCACGCTGCGGTGTCGTGCGATGGGCATGGTGTTTCCCCGTTTGGTTAGAGATCCCTGCGATGGTTTTCAAGCGGCTGTCTCATGCAGCAGTTCCAAATGCCGACCTTACCCAACCAATTGACCGGCGATCTTTTCCAAAAACGCGATGCACTGCGCCGCATGCTGGGCGTTGTCGGGCGAATAGGGTTCGTACTCGATGCCGAAATCGCCCTGCCAGCGTTGCCGATGCATCTCTTTCAAGATCTCGCCGATCTGGCCCGCACCTTCGCCCCAGGGCACGCAGACCGCCGATTTCTCGCCGAATTTGTCGACGTCCTTCAGGTGGAAGGACACGATGTGTCCCTCCAGTTTTTTCAACGCCTCGACCGGCTGGAACCCGGAACGGACCCAGTGCCCCGTGTCGCAGCAGGCACCGATCCACGGTCCGCGATCCCGCACCATCTTTAACGTGGTTTCGGGGTTGTAATAACGCGACGGCGCCGGATGATTGTGCACGGCCAGCTTGATCCGATACTCGGCGCACAACTGGCCCAGCATGTCGTAGGCCTCGAATGCCGGTTCGGCGACCAGGTACTGGACGCCCATGTCCTTGGCGAATTGGAAGACGGGTCGAGCCGCTGCTTCGGAGTCCAGGTCGCGGCAATACAAACCGACCATGCTGATCCCGCGATCGGCAAGCTGCCCAGCGATCTGCTGACGCACCGGGGCCGGCATCGTCGCGTTGGTTTGCACGTCGCCGTGCTCGGCGCTCAGTCGCTGCCACTCGAACGCCTCGACCGCATTCAACCCCAGCGAGGCCACCTGCTGGAGCGTCTCGATAAAGGTCAACCGGTTGAACGTGTAAGCCGCACAGGTGACTCGCCAACCCAGTTTGGCAGCGTTGGGCGTGGCTTCCGCTTCATCAGCACGGGCGACACGCGGCGACGGTAACGCACACAGCGCGGTAGTGCCAGCCAGTGCCGTACCAACTTTCAGGAAGCGACGACGATCAAAGGAGGATTTCATGTAGCGGCTCCTAATAGCAAAAAAGGGGGGCGACACCATCGATCAGCCTTTTGCCTACGTGATCGCTGCCTGAAATGCCAAGACAGCGATTACGCCGACCGTTCCCTATTCTACTCGGTATCTTTCGCCACCGAAACCATCGGCTCAACGTCGCACGGATATCGCGACCTGTCTTCATCCGTGCCCCGGCCTTGCCATCCGTGCTATATTCGGCCTCTAATTCGTGGGGTAGCACGGATGGCAAAGCCGGGGCACGGATGGGGGAGACGAGCGATTGAAAAGAGGGTGAAGAGGATCCAGTGCAATGGATTTGGTCAATCGTGAAGAAACCGAGCAGCTTATCAGGGGTTTTTTTGCAGTCCAGAACGAAGTCGGGTTGGGACGACACGAGGAGGCGTACCATCGGGCCTATGCGGTGTGGACAGCCGAACAGGCGCTGCCGGTCGTGAGCAAACCGCCGGTACCCTTGATCGTCGGCGGGCGCGAGGCAATCGTTCTGTATCCGGATTTCGTTGCCTGGGATCAGATCGTTCTGGAGATGAAGTCCGTAGCGCGGGTTCTGGGACCGTCCGAAGAGTTGCAGTTGTTCGACTACCTGCGGGCTCGGGGCGACCGACTGGGGCTGTTGGTCAACATGGGGCTGGACCGCGTGTACGTCGAACGTCGTGTGTACGATCCGCCGCAGACGGAAATATCCGAGGATTGGTCGCACTGGACAAACGAGATCCGCGGTAAGGACCGAGAGATGGGGATGGCGATCCGCAACGCTTTGCGAATGGTGTACGAATCGCATCGCACCGGATACAGCCTTGCGGTCACCGAGAAACTGGTCCTGACCTCGCTGGCGGTCAACGGCCTGACGGTCCGGCTCCGCCCGTTGGCCAACGCCACGTTTCATCAGCACACGGTGCACGAAAGTGCGCTCGATTGCTTCGTCATCGAAGATCGGTTCGTGCTGACGATGACCGCCCAGTTCGATAATCACGAGTTCAGTAAGAGCCTGGGGCTGTCGTACATGAAAACGCTGAACTTGGCCTGGGGCGTCGCCGCCAATTTCGGGCGCACGGAATTGCAGATCAATGGGTTGCGGTTTCATGCACGGTAGGCTTGCATCGCAGGAAAGCGACATACTAGCACAGATGGCAAAGCCGGGGCACGGATGGGGGAAGGGAAAACCGAGCAATCAAAGCGGCTTGGCGACGATCCTGTCATCCGTGCCCCGGCCTTGCCATCCGTGCTATATCTGCCCTCTAATCCGAGCTGATCCTACGCGTCTCGATCCGTGCAGATGATCCTTGCAATGTATCACCTGTCCCGCATCGCGATGCTGTTGACGGCCGAGTCTCATGCGGAAAAGCACCCACGGAGGACCCTCATTCCTTTCCTGTCTTTCCCTGGCCGCGCAGTATCGCTGGTTTAACGGTGTTTGATCGTTTTCTGCGCTTGCGAGAACTAGCGTTTACAGCATAGGATAATGACTTATTCTGGGGCAACTTGCGGTCGGGCTCGATCGCCCACCTTCCTTTCCGTCGGAGAACGGACTCATGCGACGTCTTGTCATCTTCACTGGGCTTCTGTTCGTCACCACGCCGCTGGTGCAGGCAGCCAATCCGTGTACCAACGGTTCTTTCGAGCAGCTTGGTCCTGGCGGATTCGCGGTCGATTGGTCTCCGATCGGTTCGCAGGTCGAGGTTGTTTCGGAGGCCCGGACCGGCAGTCACGCGGTGCGGTTGATCCGCACGGCCGAAACGCCTGACGCGGAGACGGGCTTGAACCGCGCTGGTCGGCCCGGAACGGGTGAGGGCGGCGCGATGCTCGAGCTGCGTCGCGGCGGATTGGAATTCTGGTACAAGGCCGAGTCGGCCGAGAGTGCTGATCTGTGCGTGTACGCGATCCCGATGAACGCCGACGGGATCGAGGGCACCGGTTCGCCGCGAGCCCGGTTTACGGTGCCTGGAGCCCACATTGGTGATGGGCAGTGGCATCGCGGCCGACTGACGTTCGACTTTACCGATAACCCCGACGTGCGGTGGGTGCAAGTGGCATCCCGGATCGTCGGGACGGCTGGCGAGTTGATCTTGGACGACTTCGCGTACGTCGATCGGGTCGGCGCGATCCTGCAGGTCGGCGCCATCCAGATCCAGGAGGATGGCGATCGAGCTGGCCAGCGCGCCGTGGTGCAGGCACGGATCGAGAACGTCGGAGACGCGGATGCCCAAGCGGTTCGCGTCGCCTTGGAGCCCTCGACATCGCTGACCGTCCAGCCGGCCGAACGTCTGCTGGATGTGCTGCCCGCCGGTCGCGCCGAGCGTCTGTCTTGGACGCTGGACGGTGCGCGGCACGAGCCTTCGGTGTTGCACGTCCACGCTCGGAACGATGACGATCAAGCCAGCGGCACGTTGTCGTTAGGCACCGAATTGCAGATCCGCAGCTTTGGGCCCGTCCAACCCGTGGCGGCGGTCGACAGACCGATCGCGTTGGAATGCGTGCTGGAGAACACAGGCCAGACCATCGTCAGCGACATGACGTGCGAATTCACGTTGGGCGACGAGTCCCGGACGCAGACGCTGGCCGGTTTGGAACCCGGCCGCACCGCGGTGGTGCGTGTGGAATTCCAACCGGAACAGCAATCGTCTGGCCAGCCGGCTACGGTCCGTGTCCAGGCACCTGTGATCGACGAAGCCCTGGCCGCCGAATCGCAATTGGTGATCGGATCGGCGCTGAATCTGCCGCCGGACCGCCATCGTCTGGCGGTCACGAGCGACGACTCGCACGCGGTGCTGGCCAACCGCTTCTTGCGATTGGTCTTTCGGCGGAACCAATTCGGCTTTGGACCCGGCGAACTCTCGGTATTTCGCGGCAACGCCTGGCAGACGGTCGCCTGGCTGCCGCGACTCAGCCGCCTGGTCACCCAGGATGAATCGGGCGATCCGCAAGAGAAAACGCTGCTGGTCGACGGCCCACCCGAGGTGCTTGGCACCGACCCGGCACGGCTGGGCTTCCGTTGGCAACATCAGGACGACGACGGAGCGACTTGGACGGCAACGATCACCTTCGAGTTGGAAGAATGGTCGAAAGAGATCCGAGCCTCGTACGAGCTGGTCTGCGACCGGCCTGCTCGACTCCTGGCCTTTGAAGGCCCCATGTTGTACGTGCTGCATCGCAACGAGGCGATTTTCCCTGGCTTGGAGTGGTTGGTGGACGAAGAGCTTTCCTCGGATTCGCTGAACATCGCCGAGGACCATCCGCACCGGATCCGTTACGTGGTCCATCCGAACATGGTGACGGTCCCGGCCGTAGGCTTTCAAACACCCGGCGGCGCGGTGGGTATGTACTGGGATCAGCGTCAACGCTGGGACGCCCGCCGCGATCGGCCTTCGGTCGTCTTCGCCTCGCCCGACCGTTTCGAGAACCAGCGGGCGCACCTGGTCGGGCTGTTCATGCCATCGGTCCCTGAATTTGTCGAGATCAACCAGCGCACGGCCGCTCGGCCCTACCCCATCCAGGCGCGAAGCCCTTTGCGTCTGGAAGCCACCCTGTT
Source organism: Planctomycetaceae bacterium (assembly GCA_007129635.1). Taxonomy (GTDB): domain Bacteria; phylum Planctomycetota; class Planctomycetia; order Pirellulales; family Pirellulaceae; genus SKKK01. The sequence goes on along the minus strand of SKVE01000416.1, from coordinate 1,680 downwards.
CGCCGATTCGGCGACCGACACTCCGCTGGCCGCCATCGACCGCTGGATGGCTCGACACGAGTTACCCGAGTTGCGTCCGTTGCCGCGAGGCACGTATCCGCGAGAGATCGAATTCTCCGTCCAGGCCTACCTGACGTCGTTGTGGGACCCGGCCACGCAGCAGTGGTGGCTGACCAAGGGCAATCCTGTCCTGTCCACCCGGGGCCGCCCGCGCAGCTTTATCGCCGACCTGATGCTGGGTGCCCTGATCACCGAAGATCCCGCCCTGCGCCGCCGCTTGACCGCCCGTGCGGAAGAGGTCCGGGCATTGCTGGGTGGGGAGCCACGTCTGGACTCGCAACGATTTCCCAACCGAGCGGACCTGGCCTTCGCCAATCCTGCCGGTGCCAGCCAACTGCTGATGATGCAAGACCAGGACGGGCTTTGGCGATTTGACGCGGACCAGCAACCGCGAACAGGCCCCTTTGTCGGCATGGACTACAGCGAACTGGGCCCCGACGGGGCGCTCGAGTCGGGCACAATCGCTCGGAATGCCTACCAGGTGCTGCGCTACGCGCGCATCGCCGGCGACCGGCACGCCTATCAGCAGGTGGTCCCCGCCCTGCAACAGCTCAGACAATTCCGTGTCCCGCGAGCGGCTCAGGTTTGGGAGATCCCCGTCCACGCGCCCGATCTGCTGGCCGCTGCTGACAGCGTCGACGCCTTCCTGGAAGCTTACCGTATCAGCGACGAACCTCGATGGTTGCAAGCGGCCGTGACCTGGGCACGACGCGGGCTGCCCTTTGTCTACCTAGGGGACGATCCCGACCAGCCTTTCCTGCAAGGCGCCAGCATCCCCGTTTTCGGCGCCACCTGGCACCGCGGATCGTGGTTCGGCCGTCCGGTCCAATGGAACGGCTTGCGTTACGCCGTCGCCCTGATCAAGCTGTCGCAGTACGACGACAGCTACCCCTGGCGCGAGATTGCCGAACGCTTGATTCGCAGCGCGATCTACCAGCAGCAGCCCGATGGTGAAAACGTCGCCCTCTGGCCGGACTATATCGATGCGATCGACGGCGAGCGATGCGAGTGGGTCTTTGCTCCGCAACAGATCATCGAAGCCGTTCTGAAGCTCACCGGCCGCAGTCCTCAGCCGACGACGGTCAAGGTGGGCGAAGACTCCCGGATCGCGGTCAGCACCGTCGGGACCATTCATCGAGCCACCCATCGCGGGACGGTGCTGTCCATGGAGGTCGAATACCCGCCCGGCGAACAGGGGATCGTGCTGATCGCCAATGTCAGCCGTCCCACCGAAGTCTACATCGACGAATCCGCGTTGCGTGAGCGGATCGACATCGAACAACGCGACGATCCCGGTTGGCGCTACGACGCGGGCAACGCCTACCTAGCCGTGCGAGTCAACAAGGACGGTCGGTCCCGGGTACGAGCCGACGGGTTGTACTACCGGTCGGTGCGGCGTCTTCCCTGGCTGGTCGAGGAGATCGCTTTCGAATTCGATCATTCCTTGGACGGGTGGCTGCCGGGCAACGATATTTCCGAACTGCTGCCCTTAGAGGGTGGATTGTTCGGCAGGATTTCGGGGCCCGACCCCTACCTGGTAAGGCGGTTGGTCCAGGTCCAAGGCGATGACGTGGCCGTCGTGAACCTGCGCATGCGGGTCACTGCGGGCAGCACCGGCCA
>SKVE01000506.1 GCA_007129635.1 Planctomycetaceae bacterium | reverse complement strand
TTCCTTTCTTGTTGCTGAGACAGAAAAACAGCGGATTCTAAAAATCATCGGCTGCCCCTTTTTTACACAGAATACGACAGTCAACGACACCTCGTAACGCCCCCGGAATCGGCCAAACGGTTAATTCTTGCCGGGGCGTTTATGGCGCGATTCGGCATGCCGGGAGAAGTCTGGTCCCAGGATGCTTTGAGGCTGATTTCATCGACGCGGAAGCTCATGCGGCTGAGGCCGGGCGTTTCGTAGCCGATTATGACGGAGGTGACCGCGTAGTTGGCGAGGCCGGGCTCTTTGAGTTTGCCGGCGGTGACGGCGCGCTCGATCCCGGCCTTCAGATGGGGAAGCACATTACCTTCGATCGTGTGGGCTTTCCCGTCGTGGAACGTGATGTGGGGGGCTAGGGCATTGGCGCCGACGTCGTAGATCATCTTGCCGGATTGCTTGTCATTCGACGCCCTGAGTTCGAGAAATTCCCGGCGGTCGTCATAGACCAACACGCCGAAGAACAAGAAATTGCGGAAGTCCTCCGAGTCGGGATTGAGATTCGTGATGCAAAAGAAGAGGTGGAACTTGCAGGCGTGGATCCGGCGGTTGAAGCGGTTGCCGGTGCGATCCGTCTCGTGGTTATGCCGGGCGTCCAGCACTTGCCCGCGGAAACGCAGGTGCAGCCTGTTCATGGCGGCGATCGAGGGAATCTCGCCCGATTTCCACTGGGCCGGTGTTGCCAGCGTGCAGCGCAAGTCGAAGTGGGGCCAGTCCTTGACCGAGCCGTCCCGGAAAAGGCCGTCGTAAACCGCCACGCTGTCGAGCCCCATGGTTACGGATCCATTGCGCAGCTCCAGTCGCCCGACCTGCGCGCCACGGAAGACCTCCTCGTACACGTGCTGCCATTCACGCGGCTGCCGTTCTTCGCGGGTCTTTTCTCCCCGGATGCTCTCCGGCGTCCACCATTGACCCAGGGTCCAGACAGGTGGCAGGCCACTCCGCGAGCCGTCATCTAGCGTACCCAGAGGCACATTCTCACTAACGATCCGAATCCCTCGTTCAAACTGCCGATCCGGGATGAGTTCGCGTTCCGCGGCCACCCCTGGCGTTGACCACATGGCTAACGCAATGACAGGCAGTGTGGTAGCCATAGAAAGACGAGTGAAGAGGTACAAAAGTTTGCTTCTTGTCATCAGGGAACTCCCGGTAACTATCTTGTGGAACCGGTTTGAGGGTTGTGGTTCGGTTTTCTGTTTGGTTTCGTTCATGGTGACTCCCCCGGTGGTTGGGCTCATGGTTTTGGCTCGTTGATTTTCGTCTTTTTGCTTCGAGTGCTTTTCGATCCCCTTTTTAGACGGCTCGTAGCGGCAGCAACTTCAATCGCTCGATTTGTGCATAGCGAGCCATGTTGTAGATCAGGTTGATGAACCCGGTGGCAGCTCCGTTGCGCCGCTTCCCAATGTAGCGCAGATAAAACCTTTTCATCGTCTGGCTCATGTACCAAACACACGCTCAATACACGCCCGCATCCTTGACTTCTGCAGGTTGCGATCTTTTCTCCCCCACCACTGAAAGATCCCTGACTGCCATGGCCACGTCGGAAAGGCCCGTCACTTCCCAGCCCAGGTTCATGCCGCCGATGTAGTAATCGTCAAGGTTTCTGGACGCGGGAAGCGCTCCCCGTTTCCAGGCCTCGTTCAGGGCCTGGATCATCATCGGGTAGAGATCGCCTCGGACCGTGATCCACTCGCCGTCAGCAATCTCTTTGTCCGTGAAGGGTTCCATGCCCACGTTGTAAATGAGCTTGCCGGTTCCCTGTTTCTTTTCACTCCCCATGTCAAACATGACGTGCTTCTTCGTGACCGGGTGCCGGCTGTCGTAAAAGCAGATGCCGAACCAGAGGTAGTCACCCCGCCCGGGACTCTGCGGGTTCAGGTTCTGCACCGTGAAAAAGATGAGGAACTGGGCAGCGTGGCGGTTCTTGATGTAGCCTTCTTCAATAACGTGCTTTGCCCTGACCAGACGCACCGTGCAGGAGAAATCGATTCTCTGTAGCTGCGCCATGGAAGGCGAGGATGCACCCAGGTGGCCCCGGGGATTGGAGATGCGCTGCTGCACCAGCAGGTGCGGCCACGGATCACCCTGGCCCCGGTAGGAACCGCCGTAGTCATTGATGGCATTGACGCCCATGATCAAGTCCGCGCCGGCTTCTTTGGCATTGACGACGAAGGTCTTGTAGTCATCCTCGTACTTGAAATCCCAGGCTCCTTTCCTGCGTCCGGCCGGGTCGGTGATGTCACCCTTGGCGTGCCACTCCGCCACCGTCCAGACCGGCTTTTCGTCACCTGGTTTCCATCGGATTACGCTGGGCGGTTTCTCCCGGGCCTTCCGGGTCATGGCGCCCAAGGCAAATGCGGGGTCTGTCACCAGCACGATGTGTTCGCCGGCAAAGGCCGGGCAGAGCAGGAAAAGGCTGAGAAACAAAAGGGCGGCTGGATTCGCTCGGACCATGGCGGACTCCTTCGAGTAGAACGGTGTGTGTAGGCAGACCGTATTACGTTATTCGTGAAGAGCTTGCAATTTCTCGGCTAGCAAGGCCGTGCAGGCCATCTCGTTGTGTCAATAGGTATCGTTCGCTCCTTCATTTTTTCCGTCGACCAGCCGACGCCGATTCTGTCGCTGGGGGCCGCCTGGTTCACCTCGCCAAGCTCCGGCACTTGCTCGGGATGATGCCTTGACCTCAGCGTGCTGCGCCGGCGGGAGAATCGGCATCCATCATGCGCACTCCGTCGCAGGCGGTCAGCTTGCCGGTCTTCCGGTCCCAAACGCGCGTCCTTACGCTCAGCCGGTGATGCTCGCCGTGGCAATCGGTGCAAACCTGATCGAGCTGCGGTCGGGCGAGGAATTCTTCGTGCGCGGGTTCCCGTTCGAGTTCCTCGTGTGGATGACACTCCATGCAGGTGACGTTGATCCACGCCTTGGGCCACATGATTTCTGGCGGAGTCAGACCGTCTTCATCGGCGCTGTGCTCGTCGGACATCCCATGGCACAATTCACATCCCACGCCTACTGGCTGATGGTACTTCGTCAAATCCTCGTCTTGATAGTTGGCGTGGCAGACGTAGCAGTAGGAATTGTCGGCGGGTTCGGTCGCGGCCTGTTCCCGCAACTCTGCCCACACGCCCTCCAGCAGATTGGTACCCGTGAAGATCTCGTCCCCGCTCCACTGCTCGGCTTCGTCGGTGTCTGCGGATTTCTCGGCGCCTGCGGCAACCGGAACGGCGTCTTCCCAGGGGACCGTCTGCCGAGGTGATTCGGAAACCGGTTCGCCGCTGCCGTCCCCCTGACAACCCGCCAGCATCACGGCCCACAGCAGCACGCTGCCCATCACGCCACCCATGACCGAATCGCTACGCATCGTGGTTCTCCATCGGAAGTTGGAAGTTGACGGGCAGTCTAAACGTATTCCCAGTCCTTCAGCCACTGGTAGTTGCCCGGCAGGCAGGCCCAGGCCCGCTCGCTCGCCTGCTTCAGTTCGGCCCGTTCGGCCGTATCGAGCTCCCGCCGCTCTCGCACGGCGCGGGCCGCATTGTCGACTTGAGCCGGACTGATCAAGCCGGGGATCGGGGCCGTGATGGCGGGATTCTCCAGGATGTAGCGGAGAGCCATGCGGGCAATGCGATTGTCCTCGTCGACCTGCGGACCAACGGGCGAGCCGTCGCCCTTGAACAACGAATTGCTGGCGAACGGCTTGATGCCCAGGATGCCCACGTCCCACTTCAATGCCGCGTCCAACATGCTGTCTTCGGGCAACACCTTGGTGTTCGAGGTGTACGGAATGCAGATCATTTGCACGATGTCCGGGTAAGTCTCCATCAGCATCTTGGCCCATTGGCGATCATGGGTGGAGAAGCCGGTGAATCGACACAGGCCCTGTTGTCGAGCTTTGTCCAGGGCGGTGACCATGGCTTCGACGTCGGCCTCGGAATGCCGTCCTCCCCGCTCCAGCGCCATCAGACGCCAGATGTCCGCGTATTCGATTTGGCAGCGTTTCAATCCCGCCTTGAACAATTCCAGCAGCTTGTCGGCCCGGCGGTTCTCGGGAGGGCGGAGTTCGCTGCGCGGGTGCGAGTAGGCCAAATACATGGCGTCGCGCCGCCCCTCGAGCACCTTGTAGTACACTTCGGGCTCCGAATCGCCCGCCAGGTCGATCAGGTTGATCCCCCGCTCGATGCATCGGCTGACGACATCGTATCGGTTCTTCATAAACGGCCCCATCAATTCCTCGCGGGGCGCGTTGGTGGCATCCAGCGGCCCATCGGCCGCAATCACCTTGTCGATCCGCTTCCAATGTCCGCCCAGGCATACCGCCGAGACCCATAGGCCGGTTTTGCCAAGCCGACGGTATTCCATCTGGGGATTGTAGCTGCGGGTTTTCTTGACCTCCGCAGGCACCTCGGTGGCGCCGGCCGGCACGATGTTCCATGCGCCGGCGACGACCGATGATGCGACGGACAATCCGACGGCCTGGGCCGCCGTGTCGCGGACAAACTCACGACGCGAGATGTCTTGATGTCTAGGGTTCACAAGCGGTTTCTCCTTATCGAGGAATGTGCTGGCTCGTTATCGAGCCGGTCTGGTTTCCCTCACCCTGCCCTCTCCCACGAGGGGCGAGGGCATGATGGTTCCTGTCAGGAGGTCGGGGTTGAGGGGTGATCACTCGTACGTCTTCAGCGCCGCTGCGTCGCCCGTCTGCTCCAGTAGCCTCTTCAGACCATCCAGGTTCTGCTTCAAGGCTACCTCGGCGTCCACGTCGCTACGGTGGTCCAGGATGCCAATCGGGCCCACATAACCGGAGGACTTGATCGCTTCGATCATCAGGCGGTCATGCTGGCCGGCACCGACGGGCAGAATCTTCGGTTTGGCTCCGTCGTTCATACCGTTGAGGTTCAGGCACAGCAAGTAAGGCTTCATCAACGCCAGGACTTCGGCGAAATCGTGAATGTGATCGTGCCCGTGGTGGAGGTTGTAGACGATGCCCACGTGGTCGTTCTGCCCCTCGGCGCGGAGCCGTTCGACCACGGCCACCATGTTCCGGGGCTCGCCGCCCCAACCGCCGTGGTTGTACAGCCCGAGCTGGCTGCCGACTTGACGAGTCCTCTCGGCCATCGCGCTCAAATGTTTCGCCGCAGCCGCGACTTTTTCTTCTTGGCTCCCAGCGGCGGGACTCGGCACGGTGATCCAGAATTGGGGCTTTTGCCGATGCTTGGCCAGCAGCGGAAAGATCTCCGGGTGGGAGCCCCAGAAGGCAAAGTATTCGATCCCGTGCTTCTGGCATTGAACAATCTCGTCCTCGAACGTCGTTACGTGCTCGCCGCGCCAGTCGTAGGCCAGTTTTCGAATTCCGAGCCGCTGGAGCATTTCGGCCCGTTGCTGTGGGCTCCGCTTCATGATGTCGAACGGCACAATGCACCATGCCACGAGATTGGATTTGGCAAATACGCCCCCCTCGGGCGCGGGCTCCGCCGCGTGCGACGGCGAGACGCTCCACACGGCGGCACAAAGTCCTAACAACAACATGCTCCCGGTGATTCTCATGTCAACGTTCCCTTTCCTTCTGAATCGCTGTAACCAGTGACTTCAAGTACACGATGCTTTTGGCGTCGAGTTGATCCTCGTCCTGATGGTCCTTGTGGTGATCCGACTCGACGGCGAGATGGGAAGGCCTGCGTGGCGTGACTCATGGTTTGACCCTCTTGGTGCGGTGCGCCGTCCAGCGGTGCGGGATGGCTCGCAAACGTTCTTTGGACCCCTTACCCGGATATCGTCCCCCTACCACCCACGCAAGGGAGCTGCGTTCATTATACTATGGGCGGGCGGCTGTCAACAGATCTGCGGCGCCGAATATGGGCTCTTGTGATCACGCACCACTTGCAGACTCTGGAAACCGGTGACGAGACGCGAAGGGCGGCTGGCCACGATCTGGGACCAACCACCGGATTCATGGACGGCCTGTCGGGCAGGCCTATTGCGCAACTGCATCTTCGGGCGGATGGTGGCGAACACGTCTGCCCGGAGTTCCTCGGCCAAGGCGATTGCTTCCGCCTCGCCGGGATCAAGCAGCACCTGGAGTTCTGCGACACGTGCTGCATTCCGTGGCACGCAAACATTCCAGGCCCTGGACTTCCCGGTCTCAGTAACGTTGATCGACGCGCACCAGCGGTAGTTTACGTTTCGAAAGACCGGCTTCGGCAAGCAACTGGTCCGATCACGTCACCGGCATTGGCAAAGTCCTTTCCCAAACGGTATCTTGAAATTATGTCAGGGCCGCACCGATAAAAAAGACGGTTCGAATTCAGGTCTGTTTTGAACCTGCATCCGATCCGCTAGAATGAACGCAAGACCGCCAACCGTCGATGCACAAGGAGAATCCCGATGCCTTCGCCTTTCCCCGGCATGAACCCGTATTTGGAACAGGATGACGCTTGGCGCGACTTTCACGAACGGTTCTTGCCGCATACGGCCGAAGCGCTCAGCCCGCAGGTCAGTCCGGCGTATGTCGTGAAACTCGAACAGAACCTGTACATTCACGAACGCGCGGCCGACCAGCGGCACTTGTTGGGTTACGGGGACGTGACGGTCAGCCGGACCCCGGCCGCGGGTCCGCACGGTGCCGCCACAGCCGTGTTGACCGCTCCCAGCCGGATCTTGCTGCCGCAGGTGGATGTCGAGAGCGAATCATATCTCGAAATCCGCGACAGCAAGACGCGCCGGTTGGTGACGGTGATCGAACTGCTGAGTCCGA
>SKVE01000412.1 GCA_007129635.1 Planctomycetaceae bacterium | reverse complement strand
GAGGTGCTGCGGATCGAGACCGGCAGCTTCGAGTTCCCCTGGTGCGAAGACGACTTTATCCGGTGCCTCCGCCAACGCAACTGCATCGGGATGGTCGCCGAGTACGACGAGCGCGTCGTGGGGTTCATGATCTATGAATTGCACAAGAATCGGCTGCACATCCTGAACTTCGCGGTGCTGTCCGAATTCCGGCGTCGCGGCGTCGGGCAATCGATGGTTCGCAAGCTGGTCGGAAAACTGTCCCAGCAACGGCGAAACCGGATCATGCTGGAGATTCGAGAGACGAACCTGGCCGCTCAACTGTTCTTCCGCGATGGCGGGTTCCGAGCCATCTCGGTGTTACGGGACTTTTACGACGATACAACCGAAGATGCCTACTTAATGCAGTACCGCTTTAGCCCGGCAGACGAACTTCGCGAGTACGCCGAACCGCAGATCACTCGGATGGCAGGCTAAGGACCGGCGCCGAAGCAACGGGGTCAGGAGTCGTTTTCGGATGAGCCGCTTTTCCTGTGGTTGATCGTTGGCCGAAAACGACTCCCGACCCCCTGGGCCTCACTCGTGCAACCCGACCGTGATTGACAAAAAACTTCTGGCCGGCTCCTTACCGCAACCAGAACCCCACGTCGCCGGCCTCGACGTAGGGCAGGGAGTTTGTACGAATGGCCACCGGAAGCCCGGCTGCCTCCTAGAGCTTCTCCGACGGCGGGCCGAGGTGGTCCTCGACGCAGCCCAGGTACCTGCCTCATCGAAGGTCTGTTCGATCTGTTCCTCGGACAAAATCTCTGAGAACGCCAGTCCATCAGCCTGCAGGAATTCTTGTCGAACAACTTGAAAGCGCTGGCAGTCGGCGGGGGATTTGTGGTATGACATACCAAGACACTCCTTGACCTATTGCTCAATCAATCTCGTCAAAGAGGGTCTCAAGGCGTACCAGAATCGGTCAAGGCGGGCCTTCAAGCAACACCAAAAAACGAACGACACAGCAGGCTACAAAGAAATCCGGCTCGTGTCGATTGAGATGTAACGCGCCCAGCCCGCATCTGCCCCGTATTGAACTAAGATCCTTCCAACTGGAAGTCAACCAGGTACCACTGACCATAGCGGTCCAGCTTTCCGAGGATCGTTCCGCCGGTGGCCGCGGCCTTCCTGAGTTGATCGAGCAATCTGTCGGCATCGTCGAGCGTTACGCATGCCTTTCTTTGCACCGCGGCAGGCAGGATGGTAGGATGTGGACGTGCCGCCACCGTTTTCCGGAGGCACATCCGCCATCCGGCCGGCAACGCCGGGGCTACTGAAGGGAAAGGGGCAACCGATCATGATCGCTATGTTTTTGGCCGCTGGGGCCCTGGTCCTGGCGACGGCGCTGCCCGCGCCGGGGCAGATCCGCTTGCTCGAATCGGTGGCCGACCCGCACGGCGTCCCCCGTCCGGCCCGCGGTGCCGTCGACGTGCCGATGGGTACCAGTTTGTACTTCAAGCTGGCGTTCGACCACGACGACCCGATCGCGGCCGACAGCGTGACCGTGCGGTTGGAAGCCGATGACCTGGAGCCGATCACCCTGCTGAAACAAGACCGGCGGTTCGCCGACGGCGTCCGGGGCTGGCTGCGGCGGCAGCCGACGCGGCGCTCACCCGAGACCGGGCTTCTCGCGATCTACCTCGAACCGGCCGAACCGTTGCGGCCGGCGACGACCTACACGGTGCACGTTGCCGCCGAGACCGAACGGGGCGAGGCCTTCGCCGACGGCAATCCCCTGTACCACCCGGCTCCGCTGTCGTTCCACGCGCTAGGCGGTGTGCGCCGGCCGGCCGGTCCCCGGCAGTGGACGTTTACGACCGAGGCCGACCTCGACGCCTCGCAGGCCGTCGCATTCGAACTTGACCTAGCGTCCCCGCCAATCGGCTGGCACGGCAAGTTTTTCTCGGGCATCTGCCACGTGCAGTTCTGCACGTCGGAGCGGATTTACGGCCCGACGCACCAAATGATGCACGCCGCGCGCCGGCGCCATCCCCGGGCGTGGAGCTTCCAACGCGACTTCTGGCTGACCGGCACGGAGCATCGCCGCACTACGCTGTTCTCCGGCACGCTACCGAACATCGTGCGCGAGAAGGAAACCCGCCGCATCACCGCTATGGAGCAGCACGACGCCGGCCTGCTGCTGCACGTCGACGACATGTTCGGCCACGAGCAGTACGGCGTGGCGCCCGGCCGGCCGCTGAGCGAAGATTATCGGGCGGGCTACACCGTGCTGATCGCCGACGGCTACCAGGACGCGAGCTCGGAGGTGCTGGCGGTCGACGACGACGCCCGAACCGTGCTCGTCCGCCACTTCGACAGGCCCGAGGACGGCTGGCGGTTGGAGTACGGCGGGCCGCTGCCGGAGGTAGAGGATCCCGACGCGCCGGGCCTGTTCCCCAACGGCGGTTCTTACCTTCGCCGGTTCGATCCGCACGGCACGGCCATGTACTACTGGGGACGGCTGGACAAGGAATGGGATCTCGTGCATGGACGATACGGCCGGCGCGTTATGCCCAACTTCGCCGACGCGGCCGGCTGCCTCTCCCGCACCGGGCGCAGCGGGTACCCGCCGAAAGACTACGTACAGTGGCACCGGACGGTGCGCGACATCACCGGCCACATTGTCGATCGTTACGGCGATGCCGCGCTGGAGTTCACCTGGAGCGTGTTCAACGAGCCCGACCTCAGCCGGTTCTGGAACGGCAACTGGAACGAACTGCTGCGGTTCTACGATTATACGGCCGACGGCATCCTGCGGGCGTTCGAGGATCGAGGTTACGATTCCGATGAAGTGTTCATCGGCGGGCTGGAACTGGGCGGCATCTTCGGCGCGAACCTGAAGCTGCGGAAGTTCCTGACGCATTGCTCCCCCCGCGCGCACAGCAACCGCCTGCTGCCGGGGAACGCGGCCTACGCCGACCCGCGACTCGACGGCGAGCGGTCGCGGCGCGTCGAGACCTTATGCCGCGCGCATGGCGGCCGCGGCAGCCCGCTCGATTTCATTTCGATCCACGTGTACAACCGCTCGGAGTTGGCAGCCGAGAAGTTCATCGCTGCCAAACGCACGGCCCTGGAGATCGACGAGGCGTATTACCGCGAGTTGTGGATCAGTTCCCACGAGGCCTGCCCAGAGTGGGCGCCGCCGAAAGACCCGGCCGCGCGCGATGCTTATCTGGGCAATGGATACTTCAAGACATGGACCGCCGACGTGGTCGCCCGGCAGTTGCGGCAGGCCGCCGCCGACGAGCGTTACGCTTACGGCGAGAGCATCATGACGGTGTGGCCGCCGCTTGGCGACTGGACGGGGCTGAACGCCGTCAGCCGCCGACTGCAAGTCGACGACGGCGGCGATGGCCGGTCCGACCGCGAGCTGACCGTGCCCGTGCCCGTTTTCCACGTCCTGACGCTGCTGTCGGACATGGGCCCGGAGTACTGGGTGCTACCGCAGCGGGAACGCGGCGGCCACGTGGTGAGCGGTTTCGCATCGCGCGACGAGCGGGGTACGGTGCGGGTGCTGCTGTACGCCCACCAGGCCCTCGATACACAGTCGCGCGGCGGGGCAAGCTTTGACGTTCGGCTCGACGTGCGGTCGTTGGGCCGGGCCGGCCCCGCACGAGTGACCCAGTACCGCTTCGACCGCGATCATAACTCCTATTTCCGGTTCGCCCACGAGATGCTCGACCGCGACCGAGCGTACGGCGAAAAAATGACCCGACAGTTTGTCGCGCTGCTCGACGCGATCGGGGCGACCGATTCGGCTGAGGCGCGCCGCCCGACGGTCGAGCGGCTCAGGCGGCTGGTCGAGCAGATCTTTCCCGGCCACGACGCGGCGGCGTGGCTCAGCCCGCTGTATTCGGAGGAGGCCGACGATGCGCAACGCCGGGAAATCCTTGCGCTGTTGCGGAACGTCGGCAACCTTGAGATCCACCGACCGCTTTCGCCCGAGGAGGCCGGCGAGGCGGAGCGGCTGGCGGCCCTCCACGACACCGACGTGGCATCGTACGACGCCGGCGACGATTCCTCGCTGACCCTGTCGGTGCCCCTGGCGGCGAACGGGCTCCAATTTCTTGTGATGGAGTTGAGCGATTGACACACGACGCGCGCCTTCGCCCAGAAAGGCGTTACGGTGATGCGAGTCGAGAACGTCCATACCTCGTGGAGCAGCGCGTTCCTCGATCTATACGTCGCCACCCGCATGATGTGGAACACGCACACCGACGTCAATGGGGATCAATGTCAATGGGGACAGCCAGCTTTTCTACCAGAATCAATGGCCTCGATCGTAAGCTTGCGAAATGCAGTCTGTGCTAGCAGCGGTAATTGCCTACGCTTCTTCTGGGGGGCATTGTCGCTCGCCGCTCTCCTATTCGGCAACCGCTTGGCCCGTCCTGCCTCTGCCCGGTGGCGGCTCAACCGACGCCGGCTGCGGACCAAGGGCTTCCGGGCACGGCAGAAGATCGATGCCTATTTCGAGTGATGCTAGCAACGTTGGCTTCTTGAAAGTATCCAGGCTTGGGCCTTTAATGGATTTGGCGAGCTAAGCCATCCAAGGAGGACCAAGCCATGGATACCACCGCTCATTTTACTCTCGTCGTGTCCAGGGAGGAACAGGCCGTTTCGCCGCGGCTCGTCGCAGCCCAAGCCGTCGAACAGTTCGAACGGCTTGACTCTCCCCGGATTTCCCGCAGCGAAATCGCGAGGATTCTCCAAGTCCCCGATAGCACCTTGCGCCACTGGATCCGCACGCGAAGGCTGCGGATGAGGGATAGTCAATGGCCGCCCCAGAGCGTGCAGTTCTTGGAAAGCTCGGAAGGTTTGGCCTTGCTGCGCAGGCTCCTGACGGCTGCTCATCTGATCTTCGGACAGCACAACGACTGCGGTATTCGCAATCTGTGTGCGTTCCTGGAACTCAGCGGCCTGGACGAATTCATCGCCTGCTCCTACGGTGCTCAACAAGCCGTTGCGCATCAGATGGAGTCTCTGCTGATCGCCTTCGGCGAGCAGGAAGATCAACGGCTGGCGGCGTCGATGGCCCCGCGGGAAATCAGCGTGGCGGTGGACGAGACGTTTCATCCCCAGATCTGCTTGGTGGGGATCGAGCCGGTGTCGGATTTCATCCTCCTGGAAACCTATCAACCGCGGCGAGATGCGGAGACCTGGAATCAATGTCTGGGGGCGTCGCTGGCCCAGCGTCCGCTGATCGTATGTCAAGTCGTCAGCGACCAAGCCAAAGCGATCATCCGCTACACCCAAACGCATCTGGGGGCGCAGCACTCGCCGGATCTGTTTCATGTGCAGCAGGATGTCTCCCGAGCCGTCAGTTCGTCCTTGGCCAGCCAGACCCGAAGCGCCCAAGCACAACAGACCAAAGCGCAAGAGGTGATGGCCGACCTGCAAGGGCAACTCGCGGCCTGCCGCGAGCAATGCCCCGAAAGCCAGTTCGGCGCCGACCTGGAACAACAACTGCACCGCGCCCAGACCGCCGAGGCGGCGGCCGCGGAACATCTGGCGGCCTGTCAGGCCCGCCAGCAACAGGCCCGACAGGCTCGGCTGGGGCTGAGCCGCGACTACCACCCCTTCGATCTGGCTGACGGTCGGCCGCTGGAGGCCGAAGAGGTGGGACGTCGTTTGTCGGCCCATTTCGACACGTTGGAACAGATCGCTACCGAGGCAAACCTCTCGGCCCGCTCCACCAAGCAACTGGGCAAAGCGCGGCGAGTGCTGAAACTGATGATGGCCACCATTTCCTTCATTTGGAGGATGTTCGACGTTTGGTTTTCCTGTTGGGATTTACCGGAACCGACGCGGCAATGGATACGACAAGAGTTGATTCCGGGGCTGTACTTGGCGCGAGCGGCGGAAAAAGCCCCCACGGCTGCCCAGCGACAGCGACTCCGAGACCTGTCGCAGGAGATTCTGGTGCGTGCCCGCTCGCCGGACGGTCTTTGGGGAACGTTCTCCCCGGAAACGCAAGCCGACTTGGAGCAGAAGGGCCAAATCTGCGCGGACTTGTTTCAGCGGAGCAGTTCCTGTGTGGAAGGCCGCAACGGTCAGCTTTCGCTGAAGCACCATGCCTTGCACCGTTTCACGGTGCGAAAGCTGCAAGCGCTGACCGTCTTGCACAATTATCTGGTGCGCCGCCCCGATGGCACGACGGCAGCGGAGCGATTCTACGGGACAGCGCCGCAGGATTTGTTCGGTTGGTTGCTGGACCGTCTGGCCGTCCCGGCCCGTCCGCGTTGCCGCCGCCGAGCGGCGTAACGCTGCGGATTGTCATCGGCTCCCCTTGGCTGCGAATCGTTTTTCCACCGCCGAACATCCCGTTCCGGGCGGAACACGCTACCTTCGTACCAGTTCAGCTCTGAGCCAGGACCGTTTGCCGGGTTGAGCCATCCGAGTTGCCGGTGCCGGACTGCGAAGCACCCAGGATTGGTGACTTCCCCTCTCGCCCCAAGTTCTTTCCCCCCCGGCGAACGTCTCGCTTCCGGCAGACCCACCCATCTGCGGCAAGCCCCACCACCTACATAAAGTTCAAGCATTGCTAGCATTTCACAAGCTTATGATCGAGGCCCCACCGCACTAACCATGTGCCGCGCCGAATCCCCAGTGTCCGAAAGCCTTCGAGCGAAGCACTCGTGACACATCGCAATACGAGCTTCCTAAGAAATGCGGACGGCTTGGTCTTTTCTGTCAAAAATGCTTGTCGTTTCCGCTAAACATGCCTGTCCTTATTATCCGCCTGTCGTTATTGTTAAACATGCCTGTCCTTATTGTTGCTTATTGTTCTTATTGTTGATCCTG
>SKVE01000608.1 GCA_007129635.1 Planctomycetaceae bacterium | reverse complement strand
CAATCCGGCGAGAGCGCAAAGCATTGCGAATCTCACCCGGCGGCTATTTCCAACCAACGCCCCTTCTGCCAAACTCCACTTGGCATGGTGAAACCCACCATCAACGCAAGGATGACGTCATCGTGATATTTCATCTGATGCTACCGGTCAAATGGCGACAAGCCGATTCGAATTGATCGGCCACTGCAGGGCGAACTCTGGCCGTAATCCGCAAGTGTGGGCTGATTGTACCACCAAACGCACCGTGATAAGATGAATTCGGTGGGTCACGGTGGCCATTTCCTCCCGCGCGTCGCGAAAGGCGGCCGATGTGCCCGCTGTATCTTGTCTCGCTTGGTCTGATGGTGGAAAGGAAGTTGGTCATGTTCTCAAGATCTGTATGTTGTTTTTGTCTCGCTGTCAGCCTGGTGCTGATTCCGACTGTTGGCCGTGCGGCCGAGGAAATCGATCTGTCGCATGTTCCGGGGCGAGCCGTGGCAGCGGTGGTGTTGCACCTCGAGCGGTTGGCGAAATCGCCCGAGTTGGAGTTGATGCCGTGGGAAGTCGTCCAGGTTTCTGTCCAGCGGCAGATGGGCTTCGATCCGCTGACGATCCGGACCGCGATCGGCTTCGCCGCAGCACCGACCGAGGACGAGCCGCCGGACTGGGGAGTGGTGCTGCGTTTCGCCCAACCGCAGCAATTGGGCGGCGAGTGGCTGGATCAAACGGAACCAGCGACGATCGGAGAGGTCGCCTACCGGCGCGCCCTGTTTCCGACGGATCCCAGCATTTGCCAAATCGACGACCAAACGCTGCTGATCGGCACCGAGCCGATGCTGCGCGAGATGATCCAGACGCCCGACGCGGACAGCCCGCTACGCCAGATCCTCACCCGCACTCCGATGCGGAACGACATCACCGCCGTGCTGGCCGTCGCTCCCGTCCGCGACCTGGTCAACCAGTTCTTGGTTCAGATGCCTCCCCTGCCGCCGCCCTTGCTCGGTCTGCTGGAATTGCCGGACCAATTGGATACCGTGATGATCGCGTTGAATCTGTCCCGCGAGCGGAACAGTGGCATCAAGCTGATCGCTACGGACGAAGCCGCCGCTCAGAAGATCGAATCGACGCTGCAACAGGGCTTGGGATTTGCCAAGCAGATGCTGTTGGGGCAGATGTTTCAGGAGATGCCCGACGCCGGCGACGATCCCGAACAGCAGGCGATGCAACGTTATCTGGTCCGAGTCGCCAACATGATCGAGGGCCGTCTGCGTCCGACTCGAGACGGCAACCAGGTGCTGGTCACCTTGAGTGCCGACTATGCCACCACCGGCGGCGTCCTGGTCGCCCTGCTATTGCCCGCGGTCCAGGCGGCGCGCGAGGCGGCTCGCCGGACGCAAGGCATGAGCAACCTGAAACACATCGGCTTGGCCATGCACAATTTCCACGACACCTATCGAGCACTGCCCGCCGCGTACAACATGGACGCCGACGGCAAACCGCTGCTCAGTTGGCGAGTGCATTTGCTGCCATTCTTGGAGCAAAGGATATTGTACGAGCAGTTTCGGTTGGACGAGCCCTGGGACAGCCCGCACAACCGGCAACTGATCCCTCAAATCCCGCAGGTGTACCAAGCGCCCGGCAGCCGAGCCCCCCTGGGCAAAACCAATTATCTGGGAGTGCGTGGCGAAGACATGACGTTCATCGCACCAAAACAGCCGGATAAGACACCCCGTGGGCTTTCCTTCCGCGATTTTACCGGTGGGCTGTCGAACACCGTGATGGTCGTCGAGGCCAATGACCAGTCGGCGGTCGAGTGGACTCGGCCAGTCGACTTCGAACCGAACTTGGAACGACCGCTCGAGGGACTGCTCGGACTGCGGCCCCGCATCTTTCAAGCCCTCCTTGGCGATGCCAGCATACGTGCCATCAGTGAAACCATCGACCCCGAGATATTGATACGATTGTTCATGAAGGCCGATGCCCCCGCTGACGATTACCGATGATGACACCACGAGAGGGCATCCGCATGAATCGTATCGAGTTTTTCTGTCGGTTTTCGCGTCGTCTCCATCCACGTTTTCGAGTGTCGTGCATGTTGGCGGCATGGATCGTCGTTCTCGGATCTTCTTTCCTGCCGACGATGTGGGAGCAGGCAGCGTTGGGAGAACCACCGGGTAGGGCGCCGAACGTGGTGCTGATTTTGGTCGATGACTTGGGCTACGGAGAGCTGGGTTCTTACGGCGGGACCGAGATCCCAACGCCGCACTTGGATCGTCTGGCCGGCGAGGGGATTCGATTTACGGACGCTTACGTTACCGCGTCGTTCTGTGCCCCGTCACGGGCCGCGCTGCTAACGGGCCGTTATCAGACACGGTTTGGCTTCGAGCTGAATCCGACCGGTGCATGGAATGACGACCCGGCGATCGGTCTGCCGACCGAACAACGCACCCTGGCGGATCATCTGCGCGAAGCCGGCTATGTGACCGGGTTGGTCGGCAAATGGCATCTGGGCGCCTCGGCGAGATTTCATCCTCAGCGTCGTGGGTTCGACGAATTTTTCGGCTTTTTGCACGAAGGCCATTACTACGTGCCGCCTCCGTGGTCCGGACATATCACCTGGCTGCGGCGCCGAGTCCTGCCGGACGGTTCCCAGGGTCGCTGGACATCTCCCGACGGTCGGATGATCTGGACGACGCACATGGGACGTTTCGAACCGGACTACGATGCCAACAACCCGATCGTACGCGGCAGCCAACCTGTGATCGAAACAGCGAACCTGACGGACGCTTTTTCCCGCGAGGCGGAGGACTTCATCATCCGCTACCGCGCCCAACCGTTTTTTCTGTATCTGGCTTACAGTGCCGTCCACAGCCCTCTACAGGGCGCGGACCCGTACATGCAAAAGTTCGCTCACCTGCCCGACATCCAACGCCGCATCTTCGCCGCCATGCTCGCCCAGTTGGATGACGGGATCGGCCGCGTGCTGCAGCGTCTGCAACGCGAAGATTTGGAGCGGCAGACGTTGGTCATCTTCTTGAGCGATAATGGCGGCGCCACCCGCGAATTGACGTCCAGTAACTATCCGCTGCGTGGCGAGAAGGGTCAGTACTTGGAAGGCGGCATCCGTGTGCCCATGATCGTCCGCTGGCCCGAGCATCTGCCCGCCGGCCGGACGGAAACCCGCATGGTCAGCACGCTCGATCTGCTGCCCACGATACTGGCCGCCGCCGGTGCGCAAGTGCCTCCGGACCTGGACGGCACCAACATGCTCCCGCATCTGACCGGCGAAACCGACCTGCCGATCCGCGAACAACACTATTGGCGCATGGGTGGCCGTGCGGCACTGCGTCTAGGCAACTGGAAGATTCATCGGCCGGCGGCCAAGCGTCCCTGGGAGTTGTACGACTTGGCCAACGATGTGGGAGAAGCCGAAGATCTGGCCGCCGAGTATCCCCAGCAGTTGCAGGAACTGATCGATTCGTTCGAAAAACTCGATGCGGAAATGATCGAGCCGCTTTGGGGCGGTTCCTTTCGCGCTCCTCGGTGAGGCAACTCATTCGATTCAGGGCGACACCCATGTCGGGATTTGACCATCGTCGGTCGGCGTGCCTTCCAGCAACCAAGTCAGGTTGAAACGGGCGATGCGGCCGTTCGAGTCCGGGTGGCCACCGGTTTCGAACAGCAGATAGATCCAACCTTCGCTAGGTGTGCCGGGACGGCCGGCTGCGAGCGACGAGTAGGCAAAGCCGCCTGGTTCGACCAGCCGTTTCAGCGGCCACGTTCTTCCCCCGTCGAAGCTGGCCCACACGGTACCGCCTTGACGGCCCGCCTGCGACTGGATGTTGCTGAACACCAGGATATCCCGTTCCGCGATCGGCAGGCGTACCAGTCCGGCCATCAGGCCATAGTCGCGGTTTTGGTCGCCGTCGGGCAACACGCGGCTGATCGATAGATCTTCCCAGGTTTCGCCGGAATCGTTGCTGTAGGCGACCCAGCGCATCCGCGGGTTTTCGCCTTCCGGAGCCCAGTGGCGGCGTGAATTGTAATAAACTCGCCCGTCGGCCAACTCGGCCAGCGTCCCCTCGCCGGTCCCCAAGGCTGGAAATGGAGCGCTGGGCTGCCAGTTCGTCCCGCCGTCGTCGCTGAAAATCGCCGTGTTGTAGCCATAAGGATGATCGCCCACATCGCCGTAGTACACTCGAGCCGGCCGGATCAGCCGACCGGCCTTGGCACCGTGGCGAAGCGTGGTTCCCGATTCGGCCATGTGTCGAGCCGGTACAAAACCGTTCACGTCGGGCTGGATGACGACGTCGACCTTCTTCCACGTCTTGCCGTGATCTTCACTGCGATAGACCTCCAGATCCCCAATCGTCTCTTGGGGCGAACGGGGTGGATGCGATCCATCGACGAACAGGAAGACATGCCCGCTGCGTTCATCGACCAGGGCCCCGCCGCCGTGAAAGCCGGGCTGGGCGATCGTCTGCGTCGGTTCCCATGTCGCGCCGCCGTCCGAGCTGCGGCGGACCAGATAGCTGTGATTCGAAGGACGGCCCCCCCAAGTCGCCAGCACGGAACCATCGGTGGCGACGACGACGTTCGGGAAACGCTGCCCTTGAAACAAGGTCTGCGCCTGGAACTTCGATTCGCCCAGAAATGGTTCCAGTCCGCCTTCGGCTGCCAATCCGACCGACGTCAGCGGCGGGTCGCCGGACGGTTCGCCGCCAAGGGCCGAACCTGACTGCGGGAGCAGAAGGCCTAAGACCATCACAAGCAGCTTGTAGACTCGATTTTTCAATCCATGCTGTTTGACTTGCATTGCGATACTCCTTGTTGATGGAACGAACGAATGCCTTCGCAAAGATCAATCGTTCGACAGCGCATGGGCTGCGAAGAATTGCCACACGACATCCGTGGCTGATAGCGATGCAATGTTTGGCCCGACCAGCCATGCCGGTAGTAGCGACTTCCCGCCCGGCCAATGGTGACCGTGGCCGTCCAGCGTATAGTACACCACAGCCTGCTCACCTGATCCACCCCGGTAAGCAAGGCCTCGGGCACCGTCGCGGTCGAAGACGACGCGCGGGTCGTCGACCACATGATGCAGGGCGACCCACCGGTCGATCAACTGCCGCACGGGCGGCTTTCGCCCGTACGATCTCCGGCCGATACGCACCTCGCCCCCGTCGATCGGATTCAGCGGGTCTTCGGTCCCGGTGATGTACAGGACGGGCGCAGCTCGATCGGGCTTTAACGCTTCGAGCCAGTCGCCGCCAGCGATCGGAGCGATGGCAGCAAATGTGGTCGGGCGCTGACGTGCCAGCCGGAAGGCCATCGACGCCCCGTTGGAAAAACCGGTGGCGTAGATGCGGCGCACATCGACCGCGAAACGCGACTTCAGGTCCTCCAACATCGCGTCGACAAACGCCACATCGTCCACGCCGCGTTCCACAGCGCCCACAGCCGGACGTTGCGAACCATCGTTCCAACTCTGCGGGTTGCCGGCGAATCGCGCCGGGCGATCGGGGTTGGACCGAGTTCCTTCGGGGAAGACGGCCAGGAAGCCCGACCGGTCGGCTTGGGCGGCCCAACCGGTCTCCTCCATCGCCACCTCCGCGCGCCCACCCCCGCCGTGAAACATCAACAGCACCGGCCAGTCCTTGTCGGCTCGGTATCCGCGAGGAACATGGACCAGGTAATGTCGTGTCAGCCCCTCGACGTCCAGCGAAAACGCGTGGCGGCCCGGCGTGGGTGCTTCGGACAAGCCGACCACAGAACCGCTTTTTGAATCGACCCAAGCGAACCCCAGCAGCAGGCCGGCGATTGCCATCACGCCAAGACACCGCGAGTTTGTCATCAATGGGCTTCTCATAACTTGGCCTCGATTTCGGAACCGGGCTGGACTAAATTGCTTCCTACATGGATTGTCTTAGTTGAAAGATACTTCGAACGGATCGACGCTTCAAGCGACCTCGTGCAGGAAGGCGTAACACAAGACAAATCGCTTGTCGACTCGTCAACGGCGTCTCAGATGGTATACTAAGCGCCCGATGATTTCCCTCACGAGTTTGTCCGAGTCATCCGAACGGCGACTTGGGCGATGAAAGGTAACTTCGATGCCGACTTCCCTCCGACGATGTGCCTTGCCCTGCTTGTTCACCCTGGCTGTTTTTTCGCTGCTGCTGCCGTCGATCGGCCAGGGGGCCGACGAACCGAGTCGATTGTACGTGGCTCCGACTGGCGATGACGATTGGTCGGGGGCGTTGGCCGAGCCCAATACAGAGCGGACGGACGGTCCGTTCGCCACGCTTCAACGAGCCCAGCAGGCGGTTCGCCAGCGGAATGCCAGTGGTCCCACGGCGGCCATCACGGTCCTGTTGCGTGCTGGCGTCTATCGGCAGCACGAGCCGCTGGTGTTCACGCCCGAGGACTCGGGCACCGAGGCCTTTCCGGTGACCTATGCGGCTTATCCCGGCCAGCGCCCGGTGATCAGCGGAGGCGTGCCGATCACCGGCTGGAAGCAGGACGGGCATTTCTGGTCCACCTCGGTGCCGAAAACCGTCGAGGGCGAACTCTGGCGGTTCAACCAGTTGTTTGTCGACGGCCAACGTCGCACGCGGGCTCGAACGCCGAACCGCGGCCAGTTCTTTCGCACCGACGGGCCTACGTCGGCTGGAGCGAATCGCAGCTTCTATTTCCACAAAGGCGATATCCGGCAGTGGGATCGTCTGCAGGACGCCATCGTCGTGGTCTATCACTCCTGGGAAACGTCGATCCATCACATCCGTTCGGTGGATTTGGAATCCAGCAGCGTCCAACTCCGCGAGCCGGCGCCCTGGCCCATGGGCCGTTG
>SKVE01000616.1 GCA_007129635.1 Planctomycetaceae bacterium | reverse complement strand
TCGTCAGCAACACCAAATCAAAGCCCAGAAGGAAGGGATGATAAAAGGCCAAAACGGCCATACCAATGAACGTCCGTAGCACAATCGAGATGGCATCCAACAACAACCCACTGGTGATCTTTTGAACCGGGGCAATCTCAAAAAAGCGGTTGACCAACTCGGGACCGTGAGCCTCGTCCAAAGCCGCACCGCGGACTCGGGGCAGCCGGTAAGCCAGATCGTTCACCAATCGCAAGAACAGCCGCCGCTGCAGAATCTCGACTACAAACGTGGACAAGGTCTGCAAGCCAGCCGCAAATGTCAGAAATATAAACAGAATCAGGGCCAAAACGATGACCGGCTGCAGATAACGACCGAAAGCCACCGTATTGACAAGAGTCTCTACCGCAATGGGACTGGCCAGCATCAGGATGCCGTCCATCATGGCAAAGACCAAGATCACGGACAGATCCCGCCGTTCCGGTATCAGCAGTGCCCAGTAACGCCGAACGGGCGAAACCTCCGGATGACCCCCCCCATGGCCATTTCCGTGGCCATTTCCTTGCCCATCACCATGGCCGTCCTCTAACCCAGAGGACGCGGAGGATTCGAACGGCAACGCCGTCTGCCCCAACACCCAAGGCCGCAATTCCTCGCTTCGGCCCATGTGCAAGATCTGCCGGACGCGGCGAGTCGACACCCACTCGTCGGCCATACCAGATCCCAAAACGTGGAGCCGCACGCGGTTTCCACGGACTTGGCTCAGCAGGATCCATTGCAGCGAACCGTCGTCTTGTTCGATGGCCGTCGCAACAGGAATGCCCTGTCGGACACAAGACAAGGCGTCCATCAACGAGCATTCAGCACTCTGGATACGCAGATCCAAACTCTCGCCGGCCTCGATAAACCGTCGAATCCAGGAGCTGAGATCGTCGCCGGGGATCGCTCGCTCGGCCTCGCCCAACTCGCGAGTCGCCACGATCCGGTCGAAGCGCAACGAGTTGGCTGCCGAGAATTCTTCTAGAATCCGCAGCGCGTCTTCGATTTGCTGTTGGCGTAGGGGTCCGGAAAGTTCCCGATCTTGCATCGTAGTCGTTCAGGGGTGTCTTCAATCAGTCTCGTGGCATCCAAGAGGGCTGTGATTGCTGGAAGCAAGTCCGGCCCTTCCGTGGCTGACTTCATTCATCCAAGTGTAGGCCAAGCTGACGAAAAATGTAGGAATAAAAGGGAATCCATGGAATCACCTATCGCAACATCCTCCTATTTTGTTGAATTTTTCTCTGAAGTATGGAAATCACGTTAGGCCAACAAGAGGCGGAAGTGGTATTTCCTAGCAATCGGTGTACTTGCGGGCCCGTCAACTTTTTGCAAAAGTGTCGCGGAGAAAAATCCACTCCCGAAAAATAAAACCTATGGACTTAAGTTTACACAAACGAAGGGGGGGCGAATGAAACTAGAAGACGAAATCCTGAAGCTGTTCGATCAATGGAACGCGGCGTTGCAGACAGGGGATCCTGACGAAGTGGTCAAGCTGTATGCGGATAACGCTCATCTGGAACCCACGGTGTCCAACCTGGTCCGACACAACCCCACGGAGATCCGCGACTATTTCGTCCATTTTTTGGCGAAAGGGCCCGTGGGGAAGATCGATGAAGCGAACGTGCGGATCTACGGCGGCATCGCGATCAACTCGGGCGTCTACACCTTCGAGTTCAAGTCGGGCCCCGTTCCGAAGGTTCAGGCTCGCTTCACTTTCGTCTATCAGTGGATCGATGGTCGGTGGTTGATCGTCGAACACCACTCGTCAGCCATGCCGGAGCCTAGCGGATAACCTAACGCGGTTCGGCCGCAACCAAGTAGGTTGGGTCTCCGACCCGACCCGGTCGGGACAGAGTCCCAACCTACAAACATGCGCGCACCGTGCGCGCATGTTACGACCGAAGACTCTACGCGGGGTCCAGCGTCCAGGGCGATCGCATTTCCCGGACCAGCATTCGGTTCACGTCCGAGTCGTCGCTGCGTTGGGCGACGGGATCCCAACTGAATTTTCGTTTGAGAAGCTGAGCCATATTGCCCAGCAGGCAGAGGCTGCCGGAGCGGTGGCCCGTTTCGACCGGTTCGATCGGGTCCTGGCGGCTTTTCACCGCGTCCAGGAAATTGCGAACGTGGTCGGCGTCGACGTGATCGCGAACATGCCTGGTGTGCGCTGGATTACTGACCGGCAGACGGATCTCGTCCGGCCCGATGACCGAATCCTTCAGGTTTTCCGGATAGGTGGCCAGTCGGCCGCCCAGCGTGATTTCCAGTCGGCCTTCGGTCCCTTCGAATTTGGCTCCTGAAGGTGTTCGCGTTTCGCACAGCAGTTCGATGCCGTTGGCGTACCGAGCGCGGAAGGCCGTTCGCGAGGCCGCATCGAACAGGCTGCCCGGCGGCAGGAACTGGCTGCCATTGTCCTCGAATTCAACCGGCGACGTGTCTTCGGTACCCAAGGCCCATTGGATGATGTCGTTGGTATGGGCGCCGAAGTTCACCGTCTGACCGTTCGAATAGTCTAGGATATACCGCCATCGGAAGAAACAACGTTCGCGGTGGAACGGTGCCAAGGGTGCCGGGCCCAGCCAAAAATCGTAGTCGAAACCATCCGGTACCGGTTGCGGCTGCCAGCCGGGTCCGGGGCTCTCGAAGCTGTTCGGATCGACCCACGAACGGACTAACCGGATCTCACCCAGCCGCCCGTTACGCACCAGTTCGCAAGCGTGACGCACCGCCGGACTGGATCGGAATTGAGCGCCGGTTTGGAAGATGCGATCGTACTTGCGTACCGCTTGGACCATCTGCTGGCCCTCGGAGATCGTCAACGAAAGTGGTTTCTCGCAGTAGACATCCTTCCCGGCGCGCATCGCGGCGATCGCGATCAAGGCATGCCAGTGGTCGGGGACGACGATCGCCACCGCGTCGATGTCCGGCCGATCGACCAGTTGCCGATAATCGTTGTAAGCGGCACAGCCTCGGTAGCGTCCGCTGGGTGCCTTCTTTGCGTAATGCTGATGCACCCATTCTTGAGCCGTTTCGCGGCCCAGGATCTGTTCGGGGTGATAGTACCCGTCGCCACGTCGATTCACATCGCAAACCGCCAGCATCTGCATGTCGTCGTGGACCAAAAACGAGGGGACGATCCGCTGGCTCTGATGACCACAGCCGATCAGGCCCACATGGATGCGGTTGCTGGGCGCCGTAGCGCCGAAAACGGAATTCGGCAGAACCTGAGGCAGTGTCAGGGTCGAAGCCGCACCGGCCATGGTCTGCAGAAATCGGCGTCGGCCATAACGCGGATCGTGGCACGATCGCTCGGGCCTGGAGGCGTGGTCAGATGGCATCGGTCGTCTCCTTTGGGTCATCTTGGGTTGCGGAAGGGTCATGCGAAATCTCACTCGGCCGCTGGTCGACCGTCAACCAGCACCGTTGCCGGACTGATTGTTGAACGGATCGCATGATCCGGGTGATGCGGCAAGCATCTTCCAGATCGTCGCGTTGCAAAATCAAGCTGGTAACGGCTCGATGGAATTGTCGCAGCATCTGCTCGCCCACCGGCCGCTCATGCTCCAGGGACTCCAGGTGGGGGCCGGCCTGATCGAACCACACGACGGTCGCGGGCAGATCGACGAAGGCCACGCCATGTTCGCAGCACACCTGCAGATGGGCCGGCGGGCGAAACGAGATGGCTTCGGGCCAATCAGGCGGCAGGTAATTGCCAGAACTGATTTGGGCGATCGGCCCCGAGCCGGATGCACCCTCGGGCGAGAAGTCCAGGCTGACCAGCCGGTAATCGGCCGCCGGGCGGCTACCGGTGGGCTGGGGATCTGGCCGCTGGCCGCTGGTGTCCTGGGGAATCGGAGCGGCCGCCGAAGGATGCTCGATCCCCAGCACGCTGCGCGGCGCAGCGCCGACCACGTAACAGCACCAATCCACCAGATTGGCCAGCCGCTGCGAATCGCTGGCCGACAGCGAGGGTTGCCTTCGTTTCGAACGGGACTTGCCGCTCTTGGCGCGATGGTGACAGAACAGTAGACGCGGTTGGCCCAACCGGGTAGCGATCAATTCTTTTAAGCGGACGGTGGCCGGAGCGTGACGACGCGGAAACTCGGCCATGTAAGCGATGCCCGATTCCCGGACCCGTTGCCTGAGCACCGCGGCTTGATCCATGTCCAGATCGAAAGTCCCCGCGCCGTAAACGGCCTTGCCAGCACGGCAAGCGGCCAGGATCGGCTGGATTCCCAGCCAGTCGGTGGCCAGTACCAGTACCGCATCGATATCCGTACGATGAGCCAGGTGCTGGAAGCCGTGACTGACATCGGCGCGGAAACGTCGAGCGGCCTTGTCGGCCAGCAGAGTCACGGGCGAATACACGCTGCGGACGTCGAATCGATCGCGCAACGTGAGCAACGCCGGTCGATAGCGACGTTCCCACGTGTCCCCCAGCCCGATGATGCCCACCCGAAGTCTCACGAAAATCGTCTCCTCAATGCGAACCTGCCCAACGGCCGCGCGCAAAAAAAAATGGGAAAAACGTCCTCGACGATGATCAGAAGCCCCTTCACCAGCGGGACGGCACTCCTGCCCAAGTCCCCATTCTGAACGATTCGGCCGCAAGACTCAAGTTCGCCGACTCCAGACAGCGTGGCGGCATATGATGATGTCGAGTATAATTCGCGACCGAGATTCCCATCCGGGAGGGGTGGAGACAGCTTGCCGAGGCCATAGAAAGTCACATGATGAACACAGAATCGCCTGGATCTAGTACGGAGGACGTGGCCTACCTGAACGGCCAGTTCGTCCCTGCGCATCAGGCGATGGTGCCGATCTACGATACGGGTTTCGTGCTCGGCGTGACGGTCGCGGAACAGGTGCGAACTTTTCGCGGGCAGCTCTTCCGACTGGAAACGCACCTGCAGCGTTTGAGCCGTTCGCTGCAGATCGTCCAGGTGACGCCCGCTTGGGATATGGCGGAACTGGCCCAGACGGCTCGGGAATTGGTTTCGCGAAACCACGCTCGGATGCACCCGGACGACGATCTGGGCTTGTCGATTTTCGTGACTCCCGGCCCCTACGCGACCATGACCCAAGCGGTGCCGAGCGATGCATCGCCTGGACCGATGGTCTGCATGCACACCTACCCGCTGTCGTTTGGGTTGTGGGTAGACGCGTACCGGCGCGGACAGTCGCTGGTGGTCAGCCCGATCCGCCAAGTTCCAACGGAGTGCTGGCCCGCCGAACTGAAATGCCGCAGTCGGATGCACTATTATCTGGCCGATCTGCACGCGCGGCGCGTGCAACCTGCGGCGAGAGCTTTGCTGCTGGATTTGGACGACCATGTGTTGGAAGCATCGACAGCCAACCTGATCATCTTCCGACGTGACGAAGGAATCGTGTCGCCGCCACAAGAGAAGATTCTGCCGGGCGTCAGTGTCGGCGTCATCGAGGAATTGGCCAGCGAATTGGGAATCGGCTTCCACCACCGTGATCTTACCATCGAAGACGTGCACCAAGCCGACGAAGTCATGCTCTGCAGCACCAGCCCCTGCGTGTGGCCCGTGACCGAACTGGATGGTCGACCCATCGGTGACGGAAAACGAGGGGAATGCTGCGGGCGGCTTCTCGACGCATGGAGCCAGCAAGTCGGGCTGGACATCTCCGCGCAAGCCACCCGATTCGCACGTCGCTGAGATTCGTTGCAAGATGGGTCTTCTCCAAGGTATACTCCTGGTAGAGAAGGATGAACTGCAAACAAGGTACGAGCGGAGTCGATTTTGCCGAGTCGAGATGGTGTCATGGCTTCAGGTCGGTTGTGGTTGGCCGTCATTTGGTGCTTGCTGGGCTCTGCCAGCGTGGGCGGACAGAATGCCCAAGCGGCCGTCTTCTTGCTGGCCAATGGCGGCCAAATCGAAGGGAAACTGCTGAACCCCGATCAGCAACCCCGTAAAGATTATCGCATTAAGCTCGATGGCGGTGCTCGTCTGATGCTGCACGCGGATCAGGTCCAGCAGGTGTTGACGCTTTCCGAAGAGCTTCGTTGGTACCAACAGACAGCTCCGGAAATCCCGGATACCGTCGAAGCTCACTGGGAAATGGCCGAGCAGTGCCGCTTGAAGAATCTGCGAACGCAACGGGAACATCATCTCAACCAGATCCTGCAATGGGACCCGGATCATCGCGAAGCGCGGGTCGCGTTGGGGTTCAGCCGAGTCAAGGATCAGTGGATCAAGACCGATCAATGGATGCAAGACCAAGGCTTTATCCGCTATCGAGGGGCTTGGCGCACGCCCCAGGACGTGGCGTTGGAAAAAGCGAGGGATCAAGCCGATCTGGCCGAGAAGCAGTGGTTGCGCAAGATGCAGAGCTGGCGTACCTGGATCCTCAAGGCGCGTGGCCAGGAGAAACAGGCCTGGGCGGCGATCCGAGCCATCGACGATCCTGCCGCGACGGCCGGATTGATCGAGATCATCGAGAACGAGAAAGATCCGCCAGAACTCCGGCGTCTGTGCATCCAGGTACTGGGAAAGCTCCAGACGCCTCGATCGATCGAAGTCTTCGTGCAACGAGCCATGCAAGATCCGGATGCTAACATCCGTGACGCCTGCTTGGACGAACTGAAACGGTTTGGGACCCAACCGGCGGTATGGCGTTTTCAGACGCTGCTGGAATCGCCCGACAACAAGTTGGTCAATCGCGCAGCGATCTGCTTGGGCGTTCTCGGGAATCGGGAGTCCACACGACCGTTGATCGATGCGCTGATCACCGAACATCGGTACCTGCTCCAACCCAGCGGCAATCCTGGCCAGTTAAGTCTGGGATTTGGGAATGCCC
>SKVE01001012.1 GCA_007129635.1 Planctomycetaceae bacterium | reverse complement strand
TGGCGTCACTGCAAGTCATCCGTTCTGGAACGCAGACCAACAAGCCTTCGTCCCCGCCGGCAGCCTAACCCCCGGCACCCGCCTGCAGACCGCCACCGGCGACCCGATCCAAGTCGCCACCATCACCCCACGCCCCGGCCGCGAAGCAGTGTTCAACATCGAAGTCGATGTGGAACACGTGTATTACGTTGGTACGGCAGGGGTGCTTGTGCATAACATGTGTCACAAACGCGGCAATGCTGCGGGGAGAACAGGGGCCGCAAAGGGCGTGAAGCTTGCAAGCGATCTATACCCTCAACTCCGCCCGGGAACCAAATCTTGGAAAGAGGCGGTCGTTCAGTTGTCTGGACGTGGCAAAGGCAAAATCAACATTCGAGTACGAACCGCAACGGAGGCTAAGCAACTCTTGAAGGAAGCACGCGGAAATATGAATCGCTACAAGCAATACACAAGGGATGGGCGAGGACGACACCGAAATTACACGAAGGGTTACGAGGTCCACAACCATCTGAACGCACAGGAACTCGCAGTTGGCAATAACTTACGCCATATCAAATGGTTCGACGGCAAGAGTTCAGGGCACATTTTCTATGACTTCCCCAACTAGAAGACCAGCTTACAACGTCGATGAATTCGAGTATGCCGACCTTGCTACGTCGACTCTTGGTAGATTGCTCGCGGAGAACGGTTGCAACATCGATGAACTCAGTTCTGAGATACGTGTCTTGTCAGAGGATTCCGCGAGCGAGACTTGGAAAGACACATTTGGTGATGCGAATCATAAGTATGCTATAGCAGACGACAATTGGACAGCCTCCCTTTGTTGGGCTTCAAGTGGTGATTGGTTACGGTACTACAATCAGGCTGAAAGCGAGCCGGTCGAAGAACAATTACGACGACTTTTTGATTGGCGCGAGGATCAGATGGTTCTCTTCTTCCGGGGCCCATGCGACTGCGCTGTCACCAACTGGCGAACGTTTGTTCGCAATTGGCCGACCTTTTTTGAGTACGACGACGATGGACCCTTCGTAATTCCACTCGATCGTGGGGAAGTCTTACGGATTTGCCCGAACGGGACTATTATGAAAGGAACTGCTTCAGGCGAGTAGAACGCTACCACCCGATGTTCGTTGACCGTGGATTGGTAGCGGAACGCTCTCTTGTTGAGGTGATTATGGTCCGGGGATCAATTCAGTAACTCCAGTTTACAAATGAAACTCACATCAAGAATTGAAAAGACAATAACTGACGATTGGCATAGTCAGTTTCCGAAGTTGTCGATTTACAAACCGCGGCACCTTCTCCGCCGGGCTGGCCCCTTGTTGGTAGGCGTCTGCTTGGATCGTGACTCGAGTGGTGACAAGTACAAGCCGTGCTTTCACTGTCACTTTCTCGGAAAGGGGTTGCCGGTCGTTTCCCTGACGCTTTGCTCACAACTCAAGAGTGCGGCAGACGGTCCAGGCTACGTTGAAGTGAAACTTCACAAACAGAAATTTGAAGACGCTGTGGAGCATGGGGTCAGGTCTTGACTTATAACTTATCGGATGCGCGCATTCTACTTCTTCTATGGCAAGAAAGAGAATAAGTTATAAGTCAAGACCTGACCCCGTTCCGCGCCCCACTTATCGCATTGCCGAGCAGCAAAGACGGACCAGAGCCCCCCGTTCGTGGCCAGGAAACCTAACGCTCTTGCCGGCGAGCGGCGAGGATTCGGGGCTCATCGTTCGCCGCGAAGTAGGAACAAAACGGGATCAAAGACACGTGTGTCATTTTCAGGCCACGATCGAGCGTATATTTACTCGTAACGCGCTGCCATGGCACGGATCGTTTCTGCGACGGCTTGCCGACACGATGACGGCTCCAGCACCTCGGCTTCGCTGCCCAAACTCAAGACGCGAGGAATGATTTCCAGTTCGTGAGCGGCACGGACGGTCAGGATGATGTTCCCGTCCGGCAAACGCTCGACCACCTGGTCGGGATGCCAGGGATCTTCGATAACCCATCGGGCGGCACGCGAGCCGATGCGAATACGGAAATTCTGGGCAGGTCCGTCCGCCGAAAAGATTCCCAGGCTCTGGCCCAGATGTTGTTGCAGATCGAAATCCTCGGGCCGTTTGAACCAGCGATCCAAGGCGTTCGCCTTGACGAATCGATCCAGCTTCCAATGGCGGATGCGATCCGGCTGGTCCGTAGCGATCTCGGTCGCCGCTGCGATGATGTACAGACTGGATTGGTAGAACACCACCGCATACGGCTCGATCTCGCGACGGCTGGCGTCCTTGCCGATCGGTTGGTACTCGATCTCGGCGATGCGGTGTTCCTGGATGCAGCGGTGCAGGGTCTCCAGGATGCCGTGGTGCTGCCGATAGCTTTTCGCCGGCATGCCGCGCACGAACAGGACCTCGCGATACCGTGAGTAATGGCTCCAGACCGCGTCGGGCAACTGCTCGCGCAATTTGCTCCAGAACGATTCGATCCCGACCCAGAAGGGCGTGCCGGCCAGCGGATACATCAGATCGCGGCTCAAGGACAACGCGATCAATTCCGTCGCCGAGGCTGTGATCTTGTGCGTTCCCTTGACGCCCGGCCCGAATTTCCAGACTCGCCCACGCTGTTGATCATGCACATCCACGTCGATCCCCGCCGCCTGCAAAGCCTCCAGATCGCGGCGCACCGTGCGGGCATGCAACGACGTCAACCCGAGCTCCTCGACCAGCTCGTGACGGATCTCGTCCAAGGTCCGTCCAAATCGGTAGCGTTCCAGAATTTGCAAGATCTTGTGTTGCCGGATCAGTTGTTCGTTTCGAGCCATCTTAGTTTCCCGGTGGGTGGATGCTGAGCACGAAGATTGTACGCATTCGCCCGCAAAATTACAGCTTGACTTAATCCTGACTCCCGACCCCCTTACCCTCACTCTGGATGGGCAGTTGACAGTCGCGGCAGCAATCGGCACAATCCTCCTAGGTTGCCCTTGTTTTCTGGTCGGAGTATTTTTTCGTGGTCCCTAAAAAGGTGCTTCTCCCGTTGGTGCTGACGCTTCCTCTGGCGGTCGTTGGATTCGCCGTGTTGATGGGTGGTGCGGCGCTGATGCGAGCCATGAACGACGAAGCGGGCGGTCTGGTGCTGACGTGGATCGCCGCCGCATTTCTGATGTTGGGCATCGCGGACAGCCTGATGCTGCTGCTCGCGTTGGGCATGCGGGCACTGAACGAACCGGACGAAAGGGACGGACCGAGCGAGGGGCAAGGGTAGCCGGACGGCTGTCGGGGTGTTACAGTCGAAGGATTGGAGTTTGCTGGATGCCGATTTTTTGATGCCCTACTATTTTGCTCGCCTCGATGCCGATCCGTTTCCGCTGCGAATTCTGTGCGTCTCGATTGAGTGTGGCTTCGCGCAAGGCCGGTTTGCGTGCGCGATGCCCAAAATGCAATCGTCAGATCACGATCCCTGCGGCTGACACTCCCGCGACTCCGCCACCCCCGATCTCCAAAAGCCCTTCAAAGACACCGACCCCGCCCGTCGTCTCCGACCCGCCAGCCACAACCACCAACGACCCACCAGCCAAATCACCACCCGAGCCGCCACCGTCCGAGCCGCCAGCATCGGAACCGCCAGCATCGGAGCCGCCAGCATCGGAGCCGCCACCGGCATTGGGCGATTCGATGGACCTGCCGCCGTTGGCAACCGGACCGACCGATGCGGCGAGCGACGCCTTCGCTCGGTTCATGGTATACGATGACGACGTATCGCTGGTGTATGAAGACGCGGACGACCGCTGGCAGACCACGGGCAACGAGCTGAGTTTCGATCCATCCAAGGTCACGGTGCCTCGTTATCTCCTGTACATGCAGGGGATCCTGTTGGGCGTCGTGGCCTTAGCCTGCTTTCTGCTGGGCATCGTTACCGGCGGCAGTGCGGCCCGAGTCGGTGAGATCCATGAACCGATGCCCAGCGTGATTTCGGGACGGATCGCCCTGCGGACGCAGAGTGACGATACGTTGGCGGACCCTGGAGCGGTGGCCATGGTATTTCCCCAAGAGATGAGGCCCGAGTCTCGGTTCGAGTTGGTCGGTCTGCGTTCGCGCGATCCCGAGCCAACCGATGATCACCCGACGTTGCGCGCTATCCGCAGCCTGGGCGGCGACTATGCTCGAGCCGACCAGAATGGCGTTTTCCGTCTGCGCGTTCCGGATCGCGGCAAGTATTATGTGCTGGTCATCTCGGCCACACGTCGCCGCACGGCGGACGACGAGATCCCTCGCCAGATGCGGGCCGAGCTGGGCCGTTTCTTTCAGCTCGGACCGGAAATGTTCGGCGGCTACGATTTTCGCTGGCAACCGGAGACGGTGCGCGGCGATCGACAGTTGAGCTTTTTGTTTTAAGCTCCTAAGCAGTTGCGGCATCCGGCCGATCAGCGTGCGACGTTGACGTCCGTCGTATGCACGGCGGGCAGGACCGAAGCGTTGGAACCGGGAGGCGTCTCCAGGCCCAGCGTTCCCCAATCGAAGGATTTCCGCAGGGGATTATCGATCTCGGCAGCCGCTTGAATGACCGCCGGTCGTTCCGCGATCGACGGACTGCCCGGCGTGACGCCCTGCAACCGAGTGATGGGGCCCAAGCCCTCGGGCAACCGTTCGGGCGGAGGCAACTGGCCAGGCTCGATGTCCCGATCGGATTCCGTTTGCGGCGGACGGGGAACGGCTGGCGTCGGTTGACCCGCCGGTGCGTACTGGGGAACCATCTCGCCGTGCATGTGCGAATCGAAATGCATGGCTTGAGGAACCGGGCCTTGGCTGACGACATCAGGGCGAGTGTAGCCGTAGTCCAGATAGTAGCTGGCGTCACGCTCGCGAGCACGGCCCAAAGCGTCCCAGTAAGCCTTTTCCGGCCAGGGGCCTTCGGCCAGTTGGATGCTGTTGTATTCCAGCAGCGAACCTTTGCGGAAATGCACCTCGGCAATCGCCTTATTGTACTCGATCAACGCGTTGTAGTAATCGACTTGAGCCAAAGCTCGGCGGCGTTGAGCTTCCAGCACCAAGTCCAGGGTGCCGTCGCGAGCTCCGATCTCGTACTTGGCTTGAGCCGCATCCACGTCCACCTCGGCCGCCGACCAGCGATTAAAGTGCGTCTGAGCCAGCACGTAGTTGGCATCCAGGCGGCGGATGGCCGTGTTCAGCAGGTGGATCGTGTTTAGTTCGGTGTCTTCCAACTGGGCCTTCTCGCGAGCCAATTGCAGTTGCGCGTTGCGGACCCCAGCCAAAGCACTGCGGAAACCGACCGGCATGGCAAAGTTGAAGAAGAACGCTGCTTCCTGCCAATCGCCGGAGGTCAGTTCGCTGAGCGCCGAGGTGCCGATACCGTCAGCCGCCGGATCAGCGAAACTCTGATCGCTGGACCCGAAGAGGTTATCGCCCGTGCCAGTCCAACGGTACAGCGCCCCGACGTCTAGCTGAGGCAGCAACTGGTTCTTTGCACTGACGAGTTCCAATTCCCGTTGTTTGATCAACCACTTCTTCTGACGCAATTCGGGGCTGCGCAAGAGTGTCTCGACACGGATCGCATGCCAGTCAAAATCCACCCGAGCCAAAGTCGGCTCGTCGATCGGTCGGATCAGGCGACCGTCCGCAGCCGCAATGCCCATCAACCAGCGGAGTTGTGTTTCCCGGTCGTACAACTGCTGTAGGCTCTCTTCGACACGGGCTCGGAAGTTGAAGTACTGCTCGCGTGCCTGAGCCTCCTCCTGCTTGCCCAGTGTCCCTTGTAATTCCTTCTCGTACGCCTGCTTCCAGGTTACCTGAGCCGCATCGCGACCGATCTTCGCGGTTTCCAAGTTTCGGTAAGCGCGATGCAAGTCCCAGTAGGTGTTCTCGATATCCAAGATCATGTTCCGCACCGCCGCTTCGAAACTGGCCAGCGTCACATCCGTATTGATCCGAGCCAGGATGATCGGGATACGATTGATCATCGTACCTCGGCCACGCAACAGGGGCTGATCCCATCGCACTTCGAACGAGGTGGTCCAGGTGCTGGGGACCTTCTGACCGGCCGTTCCCGGGCCATTCCAACGACCGTAGTCCGTGAGATTGGCCACCGAAAACCGAGCACCAGTCGCTGATTTTTTTACCAGATCCGTCCGCAAACCACCGTCATATCGGTCGGAGACTGCCGGGAAAGCATCCTCAGCAAACGGGATGAATCGGTTCAGCGCCCGGTCCGTTCGATTCATGATGGCACCACCCGCCTGGCTGCCAGTGACGCGCAGCAACGCATCGAAGTCGGAAAGTGCCGACTCGACACCCCCCGCTTGAGCTGCTGTTACGCGGTTGACCGGGGCCGCACCGGTCGCCGTGCCGCTGGGCGCGGTTTCCTGTATCGCCGGGTCGTAGACCGTCGGCGATCCACTGGTCCGGCCGACCAATGCATCCGCAAAACCAAAGGGTGTAACACCGCCCAGATTGCGTATGACCTTGCTGTTCTGCAGCGCGATCGTGATGCTCTCTTCCAAGGTCAGGTCCCAGATCTCGTCGAATTCCGGATTCGTCAGAGTCAAAGGTGCAAACGAATGCTCTGCGTCCGGCAGCCTGGCCGTATAGACGTCGGGGTACTCGACATCAGTTGCGTGGTCCAGATAATGCGACAGATCGCCATCCGAGTGGAAATAAAAGGGTTGAGTCGGGTGACAGCCTGTCAAGGTGATCAACCCGATCAACAGCAAGGCGACGTTCGTTTGGAGTTGCCGACTCATCGAATGGCTCGTTCCTACAGAGTTGCGTGGCTCATGCCCATCGACGCTAGCGGTCGAAAGGGGAAATCAAATCCTCCAAGCGGAATCGGTCCGCGATCCCG
>SKVE01000117.1 GCA_007129635.1 Planctomycetaceae bacterium | reverse complement strand
TGTGCCGCTGGGAGCGTTGGCTCGATGGTCCTTGTTGGTGGCCATCGTTATCTCGGCAGGGTGGTACTTCATCCAGGCGATCGTCCCTCTTCTGATCGGGACCGTGAACCCGATCTACGCAGCCCGCACGATCGAACAGAGCGAGCCGACGTTAAAAAACAGTCTGGTGAACTACCTGATGTTCCGCGATGATCGAGCGGGTTTGCGAACGGGCATTTACGAAGCGTTGAAACAGCAGGCCGCGGCCGATTTGACCCATGTGCCGATCGATTCGGCAGTGGATCGCACTCGGCTGATCCGAGTAGGCTACGCTTTGGCGGCGATCTTGGCTCTGTTCGCAGCCTACACGATCGTGTCGCCGAAGAATCCATTCCAG
This sequence comes from Planctomycetaceae bacterium, assembly GCA_007129635.1. GTDB lineage: Bacteria > Planctomycetota > Planctomycetia > Pirellulales > Pirellulaceae > SKKK01. The sequence continues at coordinate 6,491 of SKVE01000117.1, read as the reverse complement.
ACGGCTCAACGCGTCATCCTGCCGTGGGCGGACATTGCGCCGCCGACTCGGGTTCGCATCGAAGACGTCCAGCCCGGCGACCAACAAGTTTATTTCGGCGACCGAGTACGCGTGACGGCGACGTGCTTCGATTTGCGAGCCGACGAGCCCGTGACGTTGTTCTTCTCGTCGCAAGATGGTCGGATCAGTAACCAATCCATTCCCCTGACACACACCGGGACCGGCTTGCAGTACGAGGCCATGTTACCGCAGGATGACGAAGGGATCGCCCAGGATTTGATCTATCGCATCGAGGCCGGCGATGCGGTAACCGCCTCGTACCGGCTGACGGTCCAACCAGCGCCGACGCTGCTAGTCCAGCAGGTCGAATACGAGTATCCCCGTTACACTGGCCAGCCCGATCGGGTCGTCCAGCGTCGCGGCGACGTGCGCGGCATCGAGGGCACTCAAGTCACCCTCCGTGCCCAGGCGAATCACCCGATCCGCTGGGCGACCATCGTGTTGAATTCCCAGAGGAATTCCAACAGCGGTTCGAACGACGGTGCTACTGCTCCGGTAGGCAACAGCACCTCCGAGATGGTTTCGATGCAGTTCGACGGCCAGCAGGCTTGGGGTACTTTCATGCTGGAAATGCATCCCGACAACCAGCGTCCCAAGCACACGTCGTACTTGCTAAGGTTCGAGACGGAAAGCGGCCAAATCAATGCTCGTGCACCGGAGTATCGCATCGAGGTGATGCGGGATCTGACGCCGGAGATCGAGATCCTGACGCCCACCGCACCTCGGATCGAATTACCAGTGGATCGCCGCCAAGGGATCGAAGTCCGCGCGATCGATCCCGATTTTGGCTTGACAAACATCGAACTACAAGCGGTTGCCGGCGGTGAACAACTGTTGTCGGAAACCTTGTTCGCAGACGCCCAAGGACGCACCGGCCAGGTAGTCAAGACCTACCAACTGGAACCCTGGATGCTCGGGTTACGACCGGGCGATTCGTTGATGTTTTGGGCCACTGCGGAAGATAATCGCGTCGCGGTGCGTACCGGTCAATCGGAACCCAACCGGACACGAACCGCCAGTGTTCACGTCACGATTCTGCCCCCGGAAAATCCTGCGACAGGGCCTCAGCCAACGTTGGCTGACCCGGAACAGGCCCCCGATGATGCTGCCACACCGGCTGACGCTGCTCGGCCCGATCCGGCGGATGCCAGCGACGATCCGACGGATGCCAGCGACGATCCGACGGGGCCGGACCAATCGCAAGATTCCCCTGACGATCTAGCAGACGGCGCAGACCAGGCGGACGACGGTGGTACAAGCGGTGGCGAAGCTGAAGATTCCTCGTCGTCGGCTGGCGAGTCGAGTTCGGCGGATGGCCAACCGGGAGCCTCGGATTCGGAGTCCTCACCGGACGGCGGCGACACGGCTTCTGGCGGTTCGGACGATTCCTCGCCAAGCTCGGGAATGAACGACGACAGCCAACGGTCGCCCGGTTCCCAACCGTCTGAGGGACGCGAGGGATCGTCCACGCGTGCGGGCGACTCGCCGGGCGATACCGCGGCTGACCAGGACGGTTGGGACGACCAGCCGCTGCATGATGGCGAGGTGGTCGAGCGGACGCTGGAGCATATCCAGTCGCGGAAACCAGACGACAGGACAACGCTCCGTTCGTATTTGCTACCCGGCGAATCACCCGACTCGCAGCCCTCCGGGGCTCAAGATGCCGATCCGTCAGGCGACGATCCATCAGGCGACGATCCGGTCGACGAGACTCAATCCATGGGCGAGCAAGGCCTGGACCCCTCCACCCCGTCGCCGGACGACATGCCGGGAGACGTGTCTGGGGACACCACTGATGAAGGTGGGCAACCGGGCGGTGCCGAGCCGGCCGACCCCGAATCGGGCCAGCCGGAAGGCGATGGCAGCGACGATTCCCAGGGTGGTCTAGGCGATGACGGTCAGTCGGGTGCCGGGCAGGACAACCAGGATCCTGCGGGTGCCCCCGCCGCGATGGAGGAGAATGCTGACCGGCCCAAGGACGGCGAAGTGGACAGCGATCTTCAGCAAACGTCGGAAGAAGCTCCGTCCCCCAGCCAGAGCGAACATCAATCCGATTCGCAAGGGGAAGGTCAGGGTGACCAAAGCGGCGGTGGCGAGCAGGGAGGCGGGCAGGGCAGCCAGCAAGAGGGCAGTGACAGCAGCGGCAGCCATAGCCCGGCCGAACAGGGCGGTGATGCCGCCGATGCTTCTGGCATGGGCGACACCGCGCCGCGGCCCGGTGACCAGCAGACGGCAGACGGTCCGACGGAAGTCCCCGGTTCCGAGCAAGGCGACGGCAGCAGCACGCAACCCAGCGATGGCGCCGATGGGCCTGGGGCGGTGCCCGAGGATGCTTCCGAACCTTCGTCGGGCGAACCACCCGCCGGGCAACCCAGCCCCAGCGAGTCCGAGAAGCCGGGGCCGGGCCAGCCGATGGGCGGCGGTCGCCCAGGCGAACTCGACTCGCCGCACTCGGGAGCCCCCGAAGGAGAAACGGCCGGCGACGAACCGAACCTGCAGTACGCCGAGCGCACCACCGATCTAGTCCTCGAATACCTGCGCGATCAACAGCAAAATCCGGACCCGGAGCTTTTGGAGCGTTTGCGTTGGAGCGAAGACGATCTGCGCCGCTTCCTCAATCGCTGGGAAGATCTGCAGCAAAACGCGGCGGACGACCAGCGAGGCCAGCAGGAGTGGAACGACGCCTTACGCAGCCTGGGTTTGCGACCGGAGCAGCAAGGAAGTCGCCGCGTGTCCGCACCTGCCGATGCGGTGCAGGGCTTGCGCGACACCGGGGCACACAGCCGTCCCCCCGGCAGGTACCAGGAACAATTCAACGCGTTCAAGAAAGGAACCGCCCGCGTCGATGAATGAAAACGATACTCCCCGATACCTGGCACCATTCCATCCCAAGAGCCTACCCCACTTCTTTACCGATGTCTTGGTGATCGGTGCGGGACTGGCCGGTCTGCGAGCTGCGATCGCCGTTGACCCGAAGCTTTCTGTCTTGGTCATCGCCAAAGACGAGCTGAAAGAATCGAACAGTATCTACGCCCAGGGAGGGATCGCCGGCGTCTTGGACCCTCAAGATTCGTTCGACAACCATGTCCACGACACCTTGACCGCCGGCGGCAACCTGTGCGACCCACAAGTGGTGGAAATGGTGGTCCGCGAAGGCCCGTTGCGAATCCGGGAATTGATGCAGTGGGGAACGCAGTTCGACAGCGAAAGCGGGGACCTGATCCTCGGACGCGAGGGCGGCCACAGCCACCACCGCATCGTCCACGCGCTGGGCGATGCGACCGGCCAGGAAGTGATGCGCTCGGTGATCGCCTGGGCTCGCAAGCTGCGACACCTGCGTCTTTGGGAACATACGTTTACGCTGGATCTGCTCACCCATGAAGACGTTTGCCGAGGGGCGATCGTAGTCCATCAGCAATACGGGCCGATGCTGGTTTGGGCGAAGCAGACGATCTTGTGTACGGGCGGCGCCGGGCAACTGTACCGGGAATCGACCAATCCGGCGGTAGCGACCGGAGATGGAATCGCCATGGCATATCGGGCCGGCGTCGAAGTGCGCGATATGGAATTCATGCAGTTTCACCCCACCGTGTTGTACATCGCGGGCAGCAGCCGCAGCCTGATCACCGAAGCGATTCGCGGCGAGGGTGCTTATCTGGTCGATCGGAACGGGTATCGCTTCATGTTCGATTATGATGAACGTGGGGAATTAGCGCCTCGAGACATTGTATCGCAATCGATTGTCAATCAGATGAATAAGACGCGTTTTTCCAACGTATTTCTGGATCTGAGCCACCTTGATCCGGCATTCGTCAAATCGCGTTTCCCCGGCATCGCCTTCGCGTGTGCCAAGTTTGGCATCGACATTACGTGCGATCGAATCCCCGTGCGCCCCGGTGCCCATTACATGATTGGCGGCGTGACCGTTGACCCAGAGGGCCGCACTTCGCTGCCTGGATTATGGGCTGCCGGTGAAGTCACCTCCAGCGGTTTGCATGGCGCAAATCGTCTGGCCTCCAACAGTCTTCTGGAAAATCTGGTGTATGGTGCCCACGCCGGTCTTGGCGCATCCTCTGCCGCCATGGAACGGGACGACGATTTTCATGCCCTTTCCATGGCCAATCTGCCCGTTGCGAAACGGGACGAGTTCCTGGATCGAACGGACATCCGCAACGCGTTGAAGAGCGTGATGTGGCGTTTTGTGGGAGTGCGTCGGACCGAACAGGAGCTACTGGAATCCTTGCGTTCGGTCGAGCAATGGCAAAAGTACGTGTTGTTCCGCCAATTCGATGAAGCCGATGGCTGGGAACTGCAGAACATGCTGACCATCGCTCGGTTGATCGTCCGGGCCGCCCTGCGTCGTCAGGAATCGCGAGGCGTCCATTATCGCACGGATTTTCCCCAGTCTGAAAACGCCACCTGGTTACAACGCTTGACCTTCCGACTTGACCGCCCCGGATCATCCGTTGGGGCATCTGCGTAGCATGCCCAGGTTTGGGCTTGGTCTTTGCCGCTTTTATCAATTGTTTTCCGCCGATTCGTCGTGGGCTTGGCGGCCTAGATGCCGCTGCAGGTAGCTGGCCCGTTCGATATTCCTGTCGGCCGTGCTGAGTGCGGTGCCACTGATCTTTTGCAGATGAGCGGGTTGCGTGTGGATGAACAGCTTGTTGACGGTGGGGATCTCGACGTCCCGGATCAGGCCCAAGTTGACCCCCATGCGGACGCTGGACAGGAGGGCCATCGTCTCTTCGCTGCTGATCGTTTGCGCCGTGCAGAGCAAGCCGTAAGCGCGACTGACACGATCGTGCAGTTCCTTCAAGCCGTTCTCGACCAGAAAATTGCGGGCTTTGCGCTCGTATTCGATCAGTGTTTGAGCCACTTCGGACACCTGCGCGATCAATTCTTCTTCGCTTTTGCCCAACGTGATCTGGTTGCTGATCTGATAAAAGTCGCCCATCGCCTGAGAGCCTTCACCGTACAGGCCTCGAACAGCCAGGCTGATGCGTTGCAGACTGCGAAAGACGCGTTCTAAGTGCCGGGTCAACACCAGGGCAGGCATATGCAGCATCACGCTGACTCGCATCCCCGTCCCCACATTCGTCGGGCACGCGGTCAGGTAACCCAACCGTTCGTGAAACGCGTAGGTGACATGCTGTTCGATCAGATCATCGATCCGGTTGATCCGCTCCCAGGCGCCCATCAAATCCAGTCCGCTGTTCATCACCTGGATACGCAGATGATCCTCTTCATTGATCATCACACTGAACTGTTCGTTCGCGTCGACCAGGACGCCTCGCGAGCCATCCGCATCGGCCAGTTCGCGGCTGATCAATTGGCGTTCGACCAAGAACTGCCGATCGACTTCGTCCAACGAGTTGACATCGAGGAACGATACGGTATCCCATTGCTTGATCCGTCCCAACCGTTCGCGCAACGTGCGTTCGATCGACGCCCGATCCAGCCCCGTGCATTTGCGCATGAAGGTGAAGTCGGCCAGATTGCGAGCCAGTCGGATTCGGCTGCTGACGACGATGTCGGAATCGGGCCCTGACCCGCGCAACCATTCGCCGCATTGTCCAGCGAGTTCTTCCAGCTTGATCACGCATCGCCCTCCAATTCACGGATTTCGTCACGCAACTGTGAAGCCCGCTCGTAATCTTCCTTCTGCACGGCTTTTTGCATCTCTTTTCGCAATCGGATCAACTGCGTCTGCTGATCGAGTCCTTTCGCAACGCGTCGCGGCCTCTTGCCCGTATGCACTTTTTCGCCGTGGATGTTTTCGATCAAGGGCATCAACTGAGGTTCGAAGCAAAGGTAATCGTGCGGACAGCCTAGGCGTCCATGAGAACGAAATTCGAGAAAAGAAATTCCACACATCGGGCACGTCTGCTGATCCAGCTTGGCCAGTTCTTCCGCTGTCTGACCGATCTTCAGATGCTGGGCCAAGGCGCTGGCCAGCGACGACTGAATGTCCGCTTCGCTGGGTTTGCTCAGATAATCCCGGGCACAGTTTTCGCACAGATGACGCTCTTCCCAATGCTCCTGCTCGCCAACCCGCTCGGTGATGTGGAACGTGGCCTGTTTGTCACATCGGTCGCACTTCATGATTTCTTACAAGTCCTTAGAAGAATCCAGGATTTCTCCAGACTAGAATTCTACCAGTCGATGATGCTGTGTCAAGATAATCGAAATCGGGGCATCAGGTGCCGTTGGGTTGGTCCGACCGCTGGTAGATTGCATTTCGCACGGTGACTGTTGGAGAAGCCGAGAGAAAGAAAAGGCCAGCCAAAGCGGCGTCAAGCCACCGCACTCCAAAAAGTGCGGACCGGCCAGTGGGAACCAAAAGTCGTTGCGTTTCAGGAATACAAAACTGGGCGAAAACGGGACAAAATGAACACGCCTCGCCCGACCCCTTCCCTATTCTCTAACAG
>SKVE01000395.1 GCA_007129635.1 Planctomycetaceae bacterium | reverse complement strand
CTCGGCGCCCTCTCGCACCGGATTGTGGATGATCGGACCCTCGCCCTGAGCGAACTCCAGATCCAAGCCCATCGGCTCGAGGATCGGCAACAGATCGGAAAAGATGATCGCCGCATCGACTCCCAACCGCTGCACGGCGGTACACATCACTTCGCTGCACAACGCCGGATTCTTGCAAAGGTCCAAGAACGTCGTCTTCGCGCGGACCGCACGGTACTCGGCCATATAACGCCCCGCCTGCCGCATCAGCCAGACGGGCACGACATCGCACGGCTCGCGGCGGCACGCTTTCATGAAGGGACTGTCATACCAGGCGGCCTGCTGATTCTCGGGCGGCGAAGCGGCCACCGGCTGGATGCGAAGCCGTTGTTTTCGGTCCAGAATCGCTCGACTGTTCGCAGCCGCCGCGACGACCAACGCGCCCATCTTGGGATGCTCGGGCTGGACGTCCACTGGCCATCCATAGCCGCGCAATGCCTCGCTGGTCGCCGGGCCCACCGAACCGATGACCGACTGAGCCAATCGTTCTGAAACCGGTTTGGTCAATCCCATCTGATCGGCCACCTGGACCAAGTGCGTGACCTGGATCGCCGACGTGAACAGCAGGACGTCCAAGCGACCTTCAGCAAAGGCTTGGATATTCTCGCGCAGCGGTCCAATATCTTCGGGCAATTCCCAGCGATAGACCTGCAGACGCAGTACACTGGCACCACGAGCCTCCAAGCCCGCGATCAGACTGGGGTTGGTGATCCCGTATTCCTGCAAAGCCACCATCTGGTTGGCGATCGGCACGCTGGCATCGATCGTCTGCAGCAGTTCACGCCAGGTGTTGGGTTCGGGGACGCGAAGAGTCGGAGTCAATCCTACCTCGCGCATCGCCGCCACCGGCTTGGGGCCTCGAGCGATGGTTACCACATCCGAGAGGGTGTCCAAAAAACGCTGCCGGTCAACGTGCCGGACGACAACGTTCAGCAGTTGTCGAAAGCCAGCGCCGGTCAAAAAAATGACCGTATTGACTTCGCCCGTCAGCAGACGATGCGCGAAATCGATCACCCCACGCTGGTCCTCCAACGGCACCTCACGCAACGACGGACTGACCGCGGCGGACCCGCCGTGCCGCTCGATCAACCGAGCCATTTCCTCGGCTCGACGGCTCTCGAACGCTGCGACCCGCAACCCCGAAAAGGATGATGTCATTTGATTCATCAGCAATTCACACCTGGTCAATGATCTATTCTTTTTCTCGCGTTCCCTAGCGACTCGTACGATCGCCAACGGAGGCCCCTGACCATGTGGCGATTTCCTCGAGTGTTACTGCGCGGGAAAACACGGCCACTTCGTCCAGACGCCCTTCCCAGTTGTCTTGATGATCGCTACGGCCGCCAAAGAACAACCGGTCCAGATCGCTCGGAAAACCGGCGGGCAGTTCCGCTTCGATTTCCGGTCGAGGGTCTCCATTCAAGTACACACGCACCTGCTGCTGGTCGCGGACAAACGCCAGATGGTTCCACGTCCAACGCTCGATCTCGGTTCGTCCGACCAGCGTGGTGTCGGCGTTGGCCTGATCGACATGCAGCCAGACCAATCGGCCGGGTTCGCTGGCGGTGCCGCCGACGCCCAGGTGATCGCCTAGCGGCCCCATGCCATGATGACGACCACGAGAAAACATCCAACCGGCCGTTTCACGCGCATCGACCGGCATCCCATTCCAGAACCAGAGCGAGACGCTGTAGGTGTCTCCCAGGTCCGCGAGCCGAGCTTCCAAACGCCCACCGGCGAAATGAGCCGCTCGATTCGTCTCGCCGCCGGTGCCTATCAGATCCGAACGAGGCCCTTCCAGGAAGAAGACCACGCCCGGTTCGTAGATCGCATCGCGATGATTCCCCGAGGAATCGACGGCGCGAGGTCCCGCGAATTCGTCCAATCGCCAGTAGGCGAGTGGTTCGGCCTGCAAAATCGCCTGGCTGGCCACTCCCAAGCTCTGACGGAAAACGCGTCGCGATCGACCGCTGACCTGTTCCAGCAGCCCTAACGCGGCTTCGCCGATTTTGGGTTCGGCCTGGTACTCCAATCCGGCGGATCGAGCCGCCCAGGTGTTATAGCCGCCCAACAAGTGCTGTTCCGGGGGTGGGATGTAGCCGTCGCCGCCGTTGGTCAGGTCCAGCACCATCGTCTTGGGCAGCGGGCTTTGCAGCTTGATCCTCAAGCCGGTCAACGCGTAGGTCTCGGTCGGAGTGGTCGCGATTCCCATATCGCCGATCCGCAACGCTTGGACGACCACCTCGGTCGCCTGCCATCGATGCAGATAGATCTGTTCTCGAGCGTACACTTCCGTGGTATCTTTCGGCGGCCGATCGCCCATCTCCTGGACGATACGCTCCGCCCATTGCAGTCGCTGCTTGTCGGGAACACGATACTTCATCGGCAACCGTACTTCGGCCATCGCCAGATCGGCATCGGCCAAGTAGTCGATGGTCTCGTAGGCTTCGAAAGCCAGATCGGCCAGTTCTTCCGCGTACTGCTGGATCGTCAGCGACTCGACGCGACTCGGTTCAGCGTTCTTATAGTCCCGCCGCCAGATATCTCCGCTGCAGCCGTGCGACATCGCGACGACCAACGGCGGCTGTTCATCATCAGCGGGCTGGCCGCATCGCGAGGCGAAATGGTCGCAGAACAATCCGAAATAGTCGGCGCTGATCGCCTGGTCGCCGAAGTAATGCATGGAGAAATTGGCCAGCACCGCCAGGGGGCGACCGTCGGGACTCTGAAAGGCGATCAGCGACAGATCAGGATCCTCCGGCCCCGATTCGCCGATCACATCGTCCCAATTGCGGCCGGCATGCATGTTCGCTCGCACCGTGGGATTGCCGAACGGATCCTCGACGATCCGGTCGGGCCGTCGAATCCAGCGCCGTACCGCTGTGTACTCGGCCGCGTTGGTCACCGCCCATCCTGCTCGAGCCGGCTGGAGATTAGCCTCGGCCAACGCCAACGCTTCGGCCAATTTCTCTCGCAGGTACGGCACATAGGTGGGATCCGCTTCGGTACCCAAGCACGCCATGCTGGAAGGTGCCGTATGGGTATGCGTGGCGGCGATCATCATCCGATCCGGCTGGATGCTGGTCCGTTGGGATGCCAGTTGCTTCGCGTCGTCTAGCAGATCTCGTGGCATCATGCAGGTATCGACCACCACGATCCCCACCCGTTGCTGGCCGTCGTCCAGCACGATAGCTCGCGCGTAGATCGGCGTCTTGATCGTGTCGACCGTGCGGCTGAGCATGCCGCCGTTGACCAGCACGGGCATGTGGATGGGAGTGACATCGACCAAAGCCGTGCCCACTCGCAGTTCAGCCGTAACGGGCTGGGCCAACGCCCCCAGAATCAAACCGATGACAGACAGATACCTCATGCCAAGACTCCCTCGGATCTGGTAACCATTCGAACGCTTCGCCGTGAGTATAACACGGCGGAAGGGAGTAGGACACTCGGCCTCAGACCTCGTGGGTCTGGCCGTTTTCGGTGTAGACGACCTTGTACAGGTCGCGACGGCGGTCATTCCAGTTCTGCACCGATCCGGCCTCGCGGTGCCGCCGGAGTTGCTCGACGTCCACATCATGGATGATCATCGTCTCGATGTTGGCATTGCATTCGGCCGCGATCGCATCCCGCGAAAACTCGGCGTCCGCCGGCGTAAAGATCGCAGATTGAGCGTAGTGGATATCGGCGTTTTCCACAAAAGGCAGGTTGCCCGTACATCCGGCGACCGCAACGTACAGATGGTTTTCCACACAACGAGCCAAGGCACAATGGCGGATTCTCAGGTAGCCATGCCGCGTCTCGGTATTGAACGGGACGAAAACGATCTGGGCGCCCTTTTGCGCCGCGATCCGCACCAGTTCAGGGAACTCGATGTCGTAGCAGATCTGGATCGCGATCCGGCCGCAATCGGTATCAAACACCTCGACCTTGTTCCCCGGTGTCACGCCCCACCATTTTCGTTCGCTGGGGGTGACGTGAATTTTGTACTGTTTGCCCAAAGTCCCGTCGCGGCGGAACAGGTAGCTGATGTTGTACAGGACCTCGTCTTCCACCACGAAGTGCGAACCGCCGATGATGTTCACGTTGTACTTGACGGCCATCTCGGTGAACAATTCCAGATACGGTTCGGTGAATTTCGACAACTGCCGAGCCGCCAGGCCCGGGCGTTCGGGCGGGACGCAGGACAGAAGCTGCAACGTGAACAATTCCGGGAACAGCAGGAAATCACTCTTGTAGTCCGACGCCACATCGATGAAGAACTCGCACTGCTTGGCGAATTCTTCAAAGCCGGGCACCGAGCGCATCTGGTACTGGACGACGGCCAGGCGGACCGGTTCGATCACATGATGATAACGTCGCTTGGCACCCCGGCGATAATCCAGGTTGGGCCATTCCAGGAAAGTGGCGTAACCTCGCGAGTCCGAATCGTCGGGAAAGTAATCGGGGATCAGACCTTTGATCGTGAATCCGTTGGCCAGTTGAGCGGTCAGCACCGGGTCGAACTGCGCCTTTTCGATGACTTTTTCGATATACTCCCGCGCGGACATGGTTTCCGCATGATGGCCGTACCCGGGAATGCGTCCGCCGATGACGATCCGGGCCAGATTGCGTTCGCGGCACAGATCCTTGCGGGCATCGTACAACCGCCGCGAGAGCTTCAGGCCGCGGAAATCGGGATGCACCATCATCTCGATCCCATACAGCGTATCGCCCTTCGGGTCATGGTTGCGGATGAAGCCGTTATCCGCCACGATCCGCCAATTGTGCCACGCGATATTCGGGTCGTAATCGATGATCAGACTGCTGCTGGAAGCAACCAACTGCTGATCGATCTCGATACACAGTTGGCCTTCGGGAAAGGTGCGGATTTGGCTCTCGAGCTGTTCCCGAGACCACGTTTCCATCCCGGGAAAACAACGCTGTTGCATTTCGATCAACGCGTCGAAGTCTTCCATGCGCAACGGACGCAGAATGGTTTTCCATTCAAAGTCTTTTAGATTCAGCGCCTTCACGACGTTTGGTTCCTGAGCGGGGCGGGAGGATCGGTCGAGCCTACGACGCCATCGTGTCCGTGCCGGTGGCCTCCACGGCTCGCGTCAAGGCTGCAGGTCGAAATCGTGGGTTGTCTCGTTCCGCGAAACCTGGACCGACAATCCGGACGAAGTCGAGCGCCAGTACTTGGGCGGGATGTTGTCCACTTCCTTCATCTCTTCGCCGCCCGGCGAATCCTCCGTATCCGGCGTGACGATCATGGGCGGTTGGATCAAAACGGCATAATTGCCGTCGGGTAAACTTAGGCGATACGTTCCGCCCGGTCCTAGTTCCGTGCCACCAGCGGTGCCAGCGGTGGCATCCTCGAAGGTGATCGATCCCTCTTCGACAGGTGATCCTTGAAAGGTGACGGTGCCTTCGACGGTGTTCATGCTCGGTCCGCTGCCACCGCCACATCCGGCGACTGTGAGAACGACGGCTACCGCGACGTACGTACTGAACGAGATCCGGCCGAAAACGTTGAAAGTGCTGTGCATTGTTTGCTCCTGGTGAAATGATCCATCAAACTCAACCCCAACGTTGCATCGGTTTTCCTCGATAGGACGGACTGGCAAGCCATCCCACTCTTATGCGACGACGGGGTAAATGAAAGCCGGAGCCACCATGGTCGATCGTAACCATAGGTGACTCCGGGAAATTGCAGGTCGTTCGATCCTTATTTAGAAGTCGCCGAGAACGTTGCCGTCATCTCGATCCGCCAGATTGTAGTAGGTGTCAAGATTGACGGTGTCCGAAAGGAAACGCACGGACCCGTCGCCCAGCAGAATCTGCACACCGCCCGGATGCGCTGAAGCCAAAGGCGTGTTGCAGGCGTTATTCGACTGGAACGCAGCTAACGTGTTTGGATTGGGAGTTTCGCGAAGCGAAGTGAATGCGTAAGAGCGCATGTCCTGGTTCGACGGTCCGGTCGCGTGCGTTCCGGTTTCCGACCATGTGCCGTCGCCACGCGGTAGTCGACGGTTCTTGATCCCCATCCACGGCCCACTGGTGGAAAAGGCCGTACGGAAATTGCCCATGTTCCTGGCGATCCAGTTGCCTTGTTCGCTGACGATCATCGTATTCGATGATCCATCGATCATGTCTTGAAATCCGTAAGCAACACTCCCAGGAAACAATCCACCGGCCGAGCACCAGGGATTCCCGCTGCCGGTCCAACCGGTCCGGTCCGTCGTGCGATGATTGACGCTGCCGGCGATCAGCACGTAGCTAGGAACCATCTGATTACTGCCGCTCACCCCCCGGAACCGATCCATAGGACTGGACGGACAACGATAAGCAGGAAGCTGGACACCATCCAGGATGGCACGAACCAGGGCCGTGTTGGCCGCCCCCGAACCCAACCAATAATTCGTCTGACCGCCGAATCCGATGGCAGACAATTGATCGTACAATGGCCCCTGTTCGATAAACGGCAACATGAACACAAAGGCCGTGGCACTGTGCTGTCCCACCGTCATCGCGGCCGGGGGGAAAGCTTTGTGCACATCCGCATAGTTGTGCATGGCCAACCCAATCTGCTTCAGATTGTTGCTGCACTGGCTGCGACGAGCCGCTTCGCGAGCCGCCTGGACCGCCGGTAGCAGCAACGCAACCAGCACTCCAATGATGGCGATGACGACCAGCAGTTCCACCAAGGTGAAACCTCGCCGACGGTAGATACACATGACTTTGCTCCTGTGTGGGAAATGAGATGGAGAAACCAATGACAACGGAGTATCCGGGAAAAGACACCCCCGCATGCTAGAAACGACATGAAACGGTCGACGAACTGCCTGAT
>SKVE01000397.1 GCA_007129635.1 Planctomycetaceae bacterium | reverse complement strand
CGAATACGCCGTCGTGCCGTAAGCGATATCGGATGTGTCCACCAGGACGACGGGCACGGAATTCAACAGTAATTCGCGAGCCAACGCTGCACCGTTGATACCCGCTCCCAGCACTACTACCGGTTGCCTCATCGTATGGTCTCCAGACGACAGTGCAGAAAAAAAGATCTTTTTCTCGATTTTTGGCTTGATTTCGCGTTCGGAAACGAGTTAGTTGTAAATGGTTTCAACGCGACACAAGGGCGGCGTGCGGACGCTTCCCGTACCGTGTTGCTGGATGCAACGCAACGAGAGGCCGTCCAGATGGATTTGATTATGCTGGGTCCCGCCCTGTATGGGCAAGGTGGCACAGGCGTGTTTACGCCTCGAGTCGCCACGATCTTTCCCCGTCAACGTGTCCTGATCACGCACAACGTTCCCCACTACCAACAGCATAAGGCCATGCTCGATCTGGTGGACCAACAACGAACGGAACAGGGACTGCCGCTGATGACAAGCGAAGAACGAGACGAATTGTTCGCTCAAGGTGTCGACCTGATCGTTCATCCTGAAACGATCTACATACGACCGGATTCGGATCATATGGACCTGGTTTTCGAGGCCGACGAAATGCTTCAGCAATTGGTGTCCAAGTTGAGGATCCGGTTCATGCTGGCGGGAAACGAGCAGGTCTATCGGGCGCTGAAAGGTCGCGGCGAATCCTGGCGTATCACACCTGGCACCATCTCTACCGAAGAGATGGGCCAATTGATCAAGAATTCCCGGATGGCGCTGGGCGGACGGCAGATCTACCACCACAGCCCCAGTACCGGCACACGCATGTTGACGCTCCAAGCGTTCCGCGAATTGGGAGGATCGAGCGACGAGAAGCTGAGGCAGTATCTGCTGGAGATCCAGGAATACGCGTCGAAAACGAACCGCAGCTACCATCCAGAGGTGGATTTCTTTCTGGGAAGCTGGCCGCTGCACGAGGCTGTCCAAAAGGCCGATTTCGTGAAAGTGGATGCGGCCGAGTTGCGGCGTTTGCACAGCGAGCTGAGCGAGCTATTTGCCGATAGCGTCAAGCCTTCGCTGCGCATCGATGACACGGGAAACGAGGAATGGCGCTGGCGGATGTGCCAGGCTTTACGCCCCTTGAAGGACGATATGATCATCGAAGAAGATAAGCTGGGTTTGGCCTCGGAATTCCAAAGGCATGTCGAATGGCTGCCAGGCGGCCGTATCGAGGACGGACTGCTGGTCTTCGACCCGATCTACAAGGTGTTCGAGGCGCAGCGAATCAACGAGGAACTACGGTTGCAGGACCAACGGGCGCGTATGATCCTGTGCAACGTGGTGCGGGACCACCCGGATCTGGAGCACGTCAACATCGGCCGAGTGGCCGAACCGCTGGGACGCGGGAAGAGAAAACCGTTGGGTCGGCGCGAGGTGTACGTGTTGGATATGAAGCAGCGAGGCGACACGGAAGATACCGTGAAGATCATCTACATTCAGAAGTGGGATGTCCGCTGGCGCTTGGATCAGGGCGCGCCCATGGAACAAGCGATGATCGACACCGAGGAGTACACGGAATACACGCTGGACCGTCGCCTGGGATGCCATCGCCTGGGGATGAATCTGGGCGGCCCGATCACGGTCGGCAAGGTCAGCGAAATCTACCAAGGCGGTGCACACAACGCACGGCACCGCCGTATCTGGACAACCTATTTCGAACGCGATTACGTTCGAGGCATCGCCAGCGACAAGGTGCCCCGGTCCCGGTTCGAGTCGTCCGCATACACGCGTAGCTTCGCTGTCTTGCTGGGCCGCGCCGCTGCGACCAATCTGATCGTCGGGCGCGGCGGTTCGCCCAACGAGGTTTTCTTCGACGATGGCGATGAAATGATCATCGAAAACGCCGAGGGGTCTCCCGAGGGCCTGGTCGTCACGCATCACACGGGATCGTTTTGGCACTATCGCGTTCCGCTGTCGCAACTGGCCCGGGCCTATGCCAACCCCGTCAATCAACGAACGGAATTTCTAGCCAATACCGATGAATTCGCCAAGCTGTACCTGACCGCAATGATCGATCGTTTTGTCGAGATCCAGCAGGATTACCGAGTTCGCCGTGCCGCGTTCGACCGGTTGTTCCATTTCCGGGAGTTCAATCCGGCAGGCAGTTTCGCGTACCGCTGGGAAAGCGTCCTGAAGCGTCTGGATCAAACCGACCCGCAACAACTCCAGCAGATCATCCAGGACCATTTCCAGTACTGATGCGGTTCAACGCGTGGGACGTTCCACCATCAGTTCCTTCGCCTGGGGGTCGTAGACATAACGTTGTTCGGCTGGCAACTCGGGCAATCGGATTTGATTGGCCTGGATGATCTCCTTCATGAACTGATCGTGCGACTGAGGTGCACTGCCGTGCAATGCCTGGTACATCTGCATGGCCTGCGGGATCTGGATCTGGAAGATGGCTCGTTCGCGCAAGGTAAAGTAGGCTTTGGCCGGCGTCACCAGGACTCCTCCCTGAAACTTATCCAGCCCGCGACCTTTGGCTCCGACCCCCACATCCGCCTTGACACGCTGGGCGTCGGGCGAGGCCGTCTCGGACGGCTCGGGAACCGCGGGCGTTGCGTCGGGCATCGCAAGCGGCTCGGCTTCCGACGGGGCAATCTCCGGCGACTCGGCGACGCCGGGATCGATGTCCAACGACTGGGCCGCAGTGACAGCAGGCTCCGCGGGAACCTGCTGCTCCGCAACCGCCGGAGTATCGGTTTGGTTGATGCTGGGAGCCGCGACGTCAGGTTCGCTGGACGTCATCGGATCGGTCGCAGAACCGCCACAACCTGCCAAAGAGGCAATGAACACGAAGCAGATGAGTAAATTGGCTCGCATCGCTACAACTCCTGGAAACGAGAAAACGCTGGACGTCGCCAGCTAGTCGAATACCGAGATGGACCACTGGTCCATTTCCTGCAACACGTCGTACTTGGTCATATCGTATTGTAGCGGCGTGACCGTCACAAATCCCTTTTCCAGCGCCGAAAGATCCGTCTCGCGGTCGCCATGCTGAGGCGGTGGTTCGCCCGTGGCCCAATAATAATCGCGGCCTCGCGGATCCTTCCGCTTGATAAAGTGTTCCCCGTACCGCTCGACGCCCATCGGCACGATCTTCACCTGTGGGTTCCGCCGCACAGCCGAGGTGGGGATATTGACGTTGTACAATTCCGACCCGGGCTGTTTGCGCTGCAGGATCTGCTGGATGATCCGCGCGGCGATCCTGGCCGCTTGATCGAATTCCGCGTGCGCGTCGTATTCCAACGAGACGGCGACGCTGGTGATATCGAAAAACGCGCCTTCGATCGCCGCAGCCACGGTTCCCGAGTACAGCACATTGATGCCGGCGTTCAGCCCGCCATTGATCCCGCTGACGATCAGATCCGGGCGGCGCGGGCAGAATTCGAACACGCCGATCTTGACGCAATCGGCCGGGCTGCCCTCGACCGCCCATCCGCGTCGCCGATCGCCGTCGAAAACCTCGCTGCAGACCAGCGGGCTGAGAAACGTGATCGAATGGCCCACACCGCTCTGTTCATGAGCTGGCGCGACCACGCACACGTCGCCCATCTGCAACAACTGACGCTCCATGGCCGCCAAGCCCGGGGCATGGATCCCATCATCGTTGGTTAAAAGAATCAGCACCTTGTTCCTTCGTCCGTCCAACGTCAGCATGATTGACAAAAACTCCCGATCGTGAGTCTATTGTGTCATCGAACTGTCCAGTTCACAAGCGGACCAGATCCTGGTGATTTCACCAAATGCCGATGAAACCCCAGTCAGGATCAGCAGAATTGCCAAGGGCGCACTGCGGATGGAGATTGACTTGGATAGCCACGTGAGCGAAAATCAAGGAGATGGATGTCATCAGAGCCTCAGCTATGATCGTCGTATTTCCAGACTTCGGACGACTTCGCATTCCCCATCGGCCTTGAAGTCCATCGTGCGGAGACGCGCGGAAGGTCGTCTGTTAAATCGTCGGAGGCAGTCATGGACTCTCCCGCATCCCCGGAACGACGCGATGATTTGCTCCTGAAAGTCTTGGCGTTGCCGCCGAACGAACGTACAGCCTTCCTGGATGGCAACTGTGGTGGCGACCTGCAACTTCGTCGGGATCTCGAGTTGCAACTCGGTCGGTATACCAAGACCGGCACGTGGACACCGACGGATCGACCGTTTCAGCAGAATGATGGTGAATCAACGCTGACCTACGAAGCCGCTTCGACGGGTGAGATTCGCCCTATCGATCCAGAACGGTTGCCTATTGGCGACAATGCTGCCCCGCTGGATCATCGACATGAAGACGTTGATCCCAGCGGCAAACCAGAATCCCAGCACGCGTCGATCGGCCAGATTGGCGAATACGATATTCTTGCAGAAATTGGACGTGGCGGTATGGGCGTGGTTTACAAAGCCCGGCATCGCGTGCTCGAACGACTCGTGGCGATCAAGATTCCTCGAAAATCCGCTTTGGTAAAGGGCGAGGTACGGTTTCTTCGCGAAGCAAAATCGGCCGCCGCGCTGCGGCACCCTAACATTTGCCCGATTTACGAAGTCGGTCATACTGGCCAGCATCCGTTTATCGCGTTGGGGTACATCGAAGGAACCACGTTGCGCCGGTGGGCTCGCCAGAACAAGCCGAATGCCCGTGCTGTCGCCGAGACGATGGCAAAACTTTCACGGGCTGTGCAATACGCTCACGAGCATGCGATCATCCATCGCGATATTAAACCCGGTAACGTCATCGTCGACGCCGAAACGGGGGAGCCCGTCTTGATGGACTTCGGATTGGCCAAACTGCTGTTCGAACATGACAGCCACGTGACGAAGAGTGGCGATGTCATGGGAACACCCGTGTATATGGCCCCAGAGCAGGCGGCGGGCCGCGTGGAAGAGGTTGGACCGCTTAGCGACGTGTACTCACTGGGAACGGTGCTCTACGAACTGGTGACGGGGCGACCGCCGTTTGAAGGCCCGGTCGGCGAGGTCATTCACAAGGTGCAAAGCGACGAACCGCCCACACCGCGGAAAGTGAACCCGACAACGCATCGCGACCTCGAAACCATCTGTGTCAAAGCGATGGCGAAAGAGCCATCGGCCCGCTACCAGTCGGCCGGTGAGTTGGCCGAGGATTTGGCGCGTTTCAGCGTTGGTGAGCCGATTTTGGCTCGCCGTGAAGGAATTTTCGCCCGGGCAAAACGGATCCTCGTGCGAAACCGCTTTCTGATGGCATCAATGGCAATCGTCGCTCTACTGGCCGGAGCATCCATCGCGTACTTCGCCTCGGGTGCGCGCACCGCCCAAAGTGTGGCTGGCCTGACGCGGTCACTGAATGACGGGTTGCAACAACGCGACTGGCCTGCAGGACACCTGGCAGCGATGGAACAACGCATCGCCTTGCTTGCAGAACTCGATTCGCAGGCAGCCGACGATTCTCGCGAGCAATTCCACCAGGTCGTGGCGTTGCGCATCCGCGATGAAATCTCCAGTTCGGCATCGCTCGAGGAACAGGATCTGGCCTCCATCGAGCAGCGACTCTCATGGCTCTTGCCACGGGCGGCCGACTTGGTACCGCCGCTCCGCGAACAACTCCGGCGCCGCTCACGGGTCTGGCAGCAGGTCTTCCATTTGGCTCCTCCCTATAAAAACCTGCCGACCGTCTTCGACACCGAAAAGGTGCAGCAGGAAGACGGTCATCTGCTTCCCAACAAACATCGCGATCACACGACCAGTCCTGGTGGCCGCATCCTGACGAAGATTCCCAGCCACGGATACGTGCAACTGACAGCGGTCTTCCAGTTCGACAAATGGCGCGCTGTCCAGGTCGGTCTGTTACTACACGCGACCGAAGATCGCGGCTATCTTTTTCGTGTGCGAAAGGCACGATCTTTCGGTGATCGTTCCGATGAAGGTGGCGCCCCCGTTGCAGACGACGAAATAGCCCTCGACCAGAACCTGGCGACAGATGCCGTGTTCGAGTTGGAAATCCTTCGTGACGGACGATTGCTGCGGCAACGGAGCGAGACGGCGAACCAACTGTTCGACTTCGATGACCGCACGCTGTCGATCACCGCGATTGCGGAAGGAAGTCGAGTCACCTTCATTGCAGGAAACGCATCACCCCTGGTATTCGAAGACGCCTTTCTGCATGCCGGAAGTCTGGACCATGCCTTCGGTCTGTTATGGCCGCAGGCCTTGCCCTTGATTTCGTTCGAGGCCCTGCGACAACCGTTACCCACAACGCCCAGTCCGCTCGAATACGGCGATGAACTCTTTGCCCGAAAACAGTGGGATGCCGCACTGATGCACTACCGGGAACAGGTGGGCCGGGCTCGAGATGAGTTGCCTCGCGATCAAGCACGATTCCGAGAGGCCCTCTGTTTGGTTCAACTGGGCCAGGAGTCAGCCGCTGGTGACATTTTTCAGGCGTTGGCCACTTCCAAGGACGAACGCCTGCGTCTCTTGGCTGCTTTCCAGTTGTGGCTTTTCTGGTTGCGGCAGCAGAAGTTCAACGAGGCGGACGCCATCTTTCGCAACCTGCAAGCCCGCTACGATTTCGACGAATTGGCTTTGATGGTGCCCGAGGAAGATCGCCGCGACATCGTCAAGCAAAGTTACGCCACGACCACGGGAACGCATATGTTTCAGTTCACGGCATCCGACCTGAGTTTCCTCGAACAAGCGCACACCGTTGCGAAACTCCTGCTCCCCGATGAAACGCCACTTGCGGCAGCGATGCGACAATGGCAACTCCTGCGGGGATATCACCTTGCGGGTGAAATTGACAAAGGAATTGAATTTGCCAGAAATCATGTGCATTCACGAAACGTCT
>SKVE01000647.1 GCA_007129635.1 Planctomycetaceae bacterium | reverse complement strand
GACCCCTGAGTAGGAAACTCACGAACTGAAAACGGCACTAGCATTGACAGCATTTCGCAAGGTTACGATCGAGGCCCTGAGAACTCTCGAGCGGGGAGGATCGTTCTCAGCGGAACGGAAATCGGCACTCCAAAAGATTCAGAATCTGGCGAAAATCGAACAAATTGAACACGCCACTCCCGACCTCCTTGCGCTCATGTGTGCAACGCGATCTTAATGGACAAGAAATTCTTGGCCGGGTGCATCGCGGGCCTTTCCCATGCATATCACTCCACCAATTGGGGTGGTTTTCGATTGTCGGCTCTGGCCGGTTGTGGATGTTTTCGAAGAACGTTATAATCCGGCCTTTCAAGCCAATCGGACCAGTAGGTATTTGCGCCGGGGGAGTACTTTCGGCCAACAGTTCTTCGGTCCGTGCTCAGTGACGATCAGACGCGTGCGCGGTGCGCGCGGCCACAGGTGAGGAAAATCGAATCTTAGGAGGAAAGCATGCCCATTAAAATCGCTATCAATGGCTTTGGACGCATCGGACGTTTGACATTTCGCAATTTGTTCGAGCGATCCAGCGAGTTCGAAGTGGTCGCGGTGAACGATTTGACGGATAACCGGATGTTGGCGACGCTGTTGAAATACGACAGCATCCACGGCCGGTTCGACGGCGATGTCAGCTATGACGAGCAGAATTTGATCGTCGATGGGAAAAAGATCCGTGTCCTGGCCGAAAAAGATCCGGGCAAGCTGCCTTGGGGCGACATGAACGTGGACATCGTGATCGAGAGCACGGGGCGATTTACGGCTCGAGCCACAGGCGAAAAACCAGGTTATGACTCGCATCTGAACGCGGGCGCTAAGCGAGTGATCCTGAGTGCCCCGGCCAAGGACGGTGCCGACCTGACGTGTGTTCTGGGTGTGAACGACGACCAGTTGAAGCCCGAAATGAAGTGCATCTCCAACGCGAGCTGCACGACGAACTGCCTGGCACCGGTGGCCAAGGTGCTGCACGAACAGTTCACGTTGGAATCCGGACTGATGACCACGGTCCATGCCTACACCAACGACCAGAACGTCCAAGACATGCCGCATCAGGACCCGTATCGTGCTCGCGCAGCGGCCTTGAACATCATCCCCACCTCGACGGGCGCCGCCAAGGCGGTTGGGTTGGTGATTCCCGCTTTGGAAGGCAAGTTGACGGGCATCGCGTTGCGAGTGCCGGTTTCCACCGGCAGCGCGGTCGACTTGACGGTGAACCTGGGCAAAGAGGTCACGGCGAAAGAAATCAATGCAGCCATGAAGGCCGCAGCCGAAGGGCCGATGAAAGGCATCTTGAAGTACACGGACGACCCGATCGTGTCGACGGACATCATTCATGATCCGCACAGCTCGATCTTCGTCTCCGATTGGACTCAGGTGCTGGGCGGCAAGGGCAAGTTGGTCAAGGTCGTCAGTTGGTACGACAACGAATGGGCCTACAGCGTCCGGACCGCCGACCTGTGCGCCAAGATCGGTGCCTGGCTGTAAGTGACCGTCCGGGCCGTCTAAGTGTCCATCCCGGTCTTCGCTGCTTCCAGCAACCGGGTCCGTAGGGCATTCCAGCGCGATTCGCGGCCGATCAAGTACGGCTGCGGGTCGCGGAGACGTCTGACGGGTTCAGGCAACGCCGCCCATTGCGACTGGCATCTTTCCCGAGCGGCCTTGGCATGGGGCGGTTGGTAGACCAAGTCTCCTTCGCGGAAGACGGGCACCAACAGATCTTCCCAGTGCGGTAGATTGTCCAACTGCTGGGCGGTCGAGCCGTCCAGCGAAACGAGCGTTGGGCTGGCTTCGATTCCGGTGATTAGATCATAGACCACATCAGCGGCCGGCTGCCCGTCGGGCCGGTAGAAGCGCCGAATCTGCAGGATTCCCGGGTCGGACGCTTTGGCTTGTTCTTCGGAACGTTTCATACGGTAGGTCCACTTGCCATCGGCGTCCTGCAGCGCGGCCAGTTTGTACACGCCGGTCAAGGCGGGTTCGTCGTACGCGGTGGCCAAGCGAGTTCCCACGCCCCAGACGTCGATCAGCGCGCCCTGGGAAAGCAAGCGTTCCAGTTCGTATTCGTCCAGATCGCTGCTGGCCACAATCAACGTGTCGTGGAACCCGGCTTCGTCCAGGATCTGGCGAGCTTGTTTGCTGAGCTGGGCCAAGTCCCCCGAGTCTAGGCGGATACCCTGCAACCTGAGGCCTCGCTGACGCAATTGCAGGCCCGTCTGCACCGCATGACGAACGCCGGCTAACGTGTCGTAGGTATCGACCAGCAGGGTGCAGTTGCCCGGCATCGCTTCGGCGTATTGCTCAAACGCTTGTTGTTCGTTGTCAAACGCCATCACCCAACTATGCGCGTGGGTTCCGCGAACGGGGATATCGAATCGTTTTCCGGCCAATACATTCGAGGTGGCCGCGCAGCCTCCCACAAAAGCCGCTCGGCTGGCCGTGACCCCGCCGTCGGGACCTTGCGCACGCCGCAAGCCGAACTCCAGCACCGGGCGGCCCTGGGCGGCGCCCGCGATCCGCGCCGCTTTCGTGGCGACCAAGGTCGGAAAGTTGATCAGCGCCAACAAAGCCGTCTCGATCCATTGGGCCTGCAGCAGCGGCCCGCGCACTCGCAGCAGCGGTTGGTGAGCGAATACCATCGTGCCTTCGGGTACCGCGTCGATGTCGCAGCGAAACCGCCATCGGCTCAGGTAATCAAGAAAATCTGGCGCCAGCAGAGGCTGATCATCCGCGCCGCAAAGTGATTCCAGATAGGTCAGGTCGCTGTCCGAGAAATGCAGCGATCGCAGATAATCAATCGCTTGATTCAACCCGCAAGCCACCGCGTACTGACCGCCGAACGGGTGTCTACGAAAGCCCAGGTGGAACACGGCAGAACGATCGGCGATTCCCGCTTTCCAGTACCCGCAGGCCATGGTCACCTGGTACAGGTCGGTCAACAAGGCGGGCGGTGTCCCCTCCCCTTGATTTATCGACATGAAGCCTGATCCCGGATTCGTGCGAACAGATGCTTGATGCTCGCTGGACGTGGCCAGGATGCCTGGTCCGGCGAGACGATCGGTCGGGTGACTGATTTCAATTCGCGTTGCAACCGCTCGCATTCCAGTTGGGATGCGTTCAGACGCCTTTCGATTTGTTCCACCTGTTGCTGCCACCTCCGTTGCAGTTGCTGGCACTGGTCGCGCGCCACATCTCGCTGGCCGCGCATCTGCTGCACCAGTAGGTTCATTTCTCGGAGAGCGGTTTGTAGCTGGTCCACGGCGGGACCAGCCAACGGGGACACGTCATCCATGCGTTTGACCTCGGGACTCGGACAGCTCGACATGTGTGAACTTCTTGGTTAGGATCGGTAGATCGACGGTTTGGCTGCAACCCATCGACTTGCCCCCACCCTAGGCCTCCCAGTCATCAAGAATCGGCGAATCCGTAGAAGTCGGATCTTCCATGGGCTCATCACGGGCTCCCAAGATCACGAAGGTTCTACCGAGGTCATCCGCTTGCTATACTAGGAGTATCTAAAGGAGACCCTCTTTCATGGCCAAAATGACTCGTCGCCAAATGCTTGGCAGGACCGCGTTGACCAGCTTTACCATCTGCGCCGCTGGGACGGTGCGTGGCTTCCAAGGCCAGCAGACCCCCAACGAACGGCTGAATATCGCGATGATCGGCAGTGGCGGTCGCGGCGCGGCCAATCTGCGGAGCGTCCAGGACGAAACGATCGTCGCACTGTGCGACGTGGACCAACGGCGGGCGACCAGTACCTATGCAGCATACCCAACCGTCCCTAAATTTAGTGACTTTCGAGTCATGTTGGAAAAGAGGGACCGCCAGATCGACGCGGTCGTGGTCAGCACGCCGGACCACACCCACGCGGTGGCGAGTGTGGCGGCGATGCGTCAAGGCAAACATTGCTACTGCGAGAAACCATTGACGCACAGCGTGTACGAATCTCGCGTCGTGGCGCAGGTGGCTGGCGAGTTCGGAGTAGCTACGCAGATGGGGATCCAGATCCATGCCGGCAGCAACTATCGTCGCGTTGTCGAATTAGTCCAGTCGGGAGCGATCGGCACGGTGAGCGAATGCCACGTCTGGATCAACCGCTCGGAGGGTGGCGGCCGACTGCCCACCGAGACGCCCCCCGTACCCGACGGATTGGATTGGGATCTTTGGTTGGGCCCCGCACCGGACCGTCCCTATCATCCTTGTTACCTGCCGCGTGAGTGGAACTTCTGGTGGGACTTCGGCGGTGGGAACTTGGGGGCGATGGGCTGTCACTACATGGACCTGCCGTTCTGGGCGCTCGATCTGCGGCATCCCACGGCGATCGAGACTTCCGGGCCGCCACTGGATCCGGAAAGCACCCCGCGTTGGCTGACGATCCGCTACCAGTTTCCCGCTCGCGATCTCCTGCCCAAGGTTACCTTGTTCTACTATGATGGCGGCCGTCAGCCGGAACTCCTCCGCCAAACGGGGCTGACCGATTGGCCGTCCGGCGTGCTGTTCGTCGGCTCGGATGGGATGCTGATCGCGGATTACAATCGGCGGCAATTGCTACCTGCAGATCAGTTCGTGGATTTCGAGCCACCCGAACCGGATATCCCGGATTCGATCGGCCACCACCGGGAGTGGATCCGGGCTTGCAAGACCGGCGAGCCGACGACCTGCGACTTCGATTACTCCGGCGCGGTAACGGAAGCCGTGTTGCTCGGTAACGTTGCGTATCGCATCGGTCAACCGATCCGATGGGATGCAGAAAACCTGACGGCAGTCGGATGCCCTGGCGCCGACCGTTTCATCCGACGCGAGTATCGCCGCGGCTGGTCGCTGTGACGGATTGGAGCGATCCATCGTCCCAGGTCGGTTTTGTTTCGGATTTCGATGCGATCGTGAAAGCACGTGAGAGTTGAGTGTCGAGCTGGTTTGGCAGAGGTGGGAATGAGAATCCTTGTTGTCGATGACGAAAAGATCAAGCGAGTGACCTTGGCCGATGATTTGACCGGCGAGGGGCACGAGGTCGTAACGGCGGGCGACGGTCAACAGGCGGCCGATCTGCTGGACCGCGAGGTATTCGACGTGCTGATCACCGACTTGAAGATGCCTCGCATCGACGGCATGGAACTGCTGAAGCGATTGAAGGCCACCCCCGACCATGATGATGTCGCGGTGATCCTGATGACGGCCTATGGCAGCATTCCCATGGCTGTCGAAGCGATGAAACAGGGCGCCTTCGACTTCGTTACCAAACCGTTCCGCAACGAAGAGGTCTTTCCGTTGATCCGGCGCATCGAGGCGCAACGGCGGGAGGACGATGGACCGACGTTGCAGACGGTGGAATCTTCGCCTGCCGACGAACTGGACCGCCAGGTCATCGGCGATTCCCAAGCGATGAAGCAGGTCAAGCGGATGATCAAGATCGCCGCGCGGACCGACGCCAATGTGTTGTTGAGCGGCGAGACGGGTGTCGGCAAGGATCTGATCGCCGCAGTGATCCACCGTCATTCCCACCGTCATAAGGCGCCCTTCATCAAGACGGGATGCACCCTGTTTCCGTCGACATTGATCGAAAGCGAGTTGTACGGGCATCAGGAAGGGTCGTTTACCGGGGCGGACCAGAGTCGCAAGGGGCGGTTCGAATTGGCGGAAGGCGGCACGATCTATCTGGACGACGTGGACGATATTCCCCTGGAACACCAGGCGAAACTGCTGCGGGCGATCGAGGAGAAGATCTTCGAACGGGTGGGCGGCAACAAGTTGATCCATGCCGACGTACGCATCATCGCGTCGACGAAGCTGAACCTGCTGGACCAGATCGCCGACGGCGCGTTCCGGCAAGACTTGTACTACCGGCTGGACGTCCTGCGGATCCGTGTCCCGGCGCTGCGGGAACGCCCCGAGGATATCCCCGCACTGACCGGGCATCTGCTGCACCGGATCGCGCGAGGCCAGGACTACCGCATCGATGATGCTGCCATCGTCCAACTGACTCAACATGACTGGCCGGGCAACGTCCGCGAATTAGTCAATACCCTGGAACGCGCCTTGCTGGTCAGCGGCGGCCACATCACCCGCGAGGTGCTGCAATCCGAGGCGAGCGGAGTCACCTCGTTTCAGCCGGGATTACGGCCGGGGATCGCCGAAGCGACTAAGGCTCGTGTCACGGCCGATTCGGGCGGGTTCAAAGCGGCCATGGAATTCGCCGAGAAACAACTGCTGGTCAGTGCCCTGGAAGCCTGCGGCGGCAACAAGTCGGCCGCCGCCAACTCCCTGGGCATGAAAGCCTCGACGTTCCGCGACAAATTGTCCAAACATGGCTTGAAATAGGGCTGTTGCCGATCGCCCTACGGTTCCGTTTGTCGGACGAAAAAGATGCGGTCGATCAGCACGCTGTCGATCTGGCCGGGGCGCTCGGGTGGGGCAACCCACAGATACATCTGGCCTCGCAAATCGTGAGTGCCCAGGTCGAATACCTGGTACTGGCCGGCGATAGCCGGGTCGACATCCACTTGATGATGGACGACGCTACGGCCGTCGCGGCTGTCGTAGATGCCCATAGTCATGGCCACCCCGTCGTCGACCGAAGCTTCATACCGAGCGACCACGTAGCAACGCCATGGATTGCCGACGCGGAGATCTTCGGAGAACCGTACCTGAGCCGCCCACTGGCGATGATCGCCGGGCATCCGGACCGCGTGGCCATCGGCGGCCAGCGGATCCTGGACAATCGACGTCCATTCCCCGAGGCGGGCGAGGTGGATTTGATGAGCCGGGACGTCGAACCATTGGTCCGCATCCAGGTCGCGGCATCGTTCGGGGGGAGGTCCGGGCGGTCGGAAGCGGCTGCGCAGGTTCG
>SKVE01000033.1 GCA_007129635.1 Planctomycetaceae bacterium | reverse complement strand
GGTTACGGCACACTCCGTGTGCTGTCCACAGGTTACGGCACACGGAGTGTGCCTACTACTTTGGGAGTGCATTATGAACCAGTGGGACCGCCGCGGTTTTCTTCAACGATCGAAACAGATGGGGGCAGTGGCGGCCGGATGGACGTTGCTGGGCAATGCCCGATCGGTCCGAGCGACGCCCGCCAACGAGCAGATCTCCATGGCGCTTATCGGCTGTGGAGGTCGCGGCAATGCGCTGGCACGAGGTTTCGCCTCGCGCGGCGATTGCAAGATCACCTACGTGGCCGACGTCAATCCGGCCATGTATGAGAAGTACGCATCCGGGATCGCTGCATCCCAAGGCAACCAAGTGCCTCGATTCGTGAAGGATTTTCGACACGCCTTAGACGATCCGTCGTTGGATGCCATCATCGTCGCCACGCCGACGCATTGGCATGCGCTGGCAACCGTCTGGGGATGCCAGGCCGGCAAGGATGTGTTCGTCGAGAAGCCGCTGGCCCACAACGCCTGGGAAGGCCAACAGATGGTCAAGGCGGCTCGGAAGTACCAGCGTGTGGTCCAGGTCGGCACTCAGAACCGCAGCGCACCGTATAATGAAGCCGCTCGCCAATACATCGCCGACGGCAAACTGGGAAAAGTGCATTTTGTTCGCGTGCTGAACCAGAAACTCTGGGAAAACTTCGACATGGCGCCCAACAAGACACCACCGCCCGGTTTCGATTGGGACATGTGGAACGGGCCGGCGGCCGAGCATCCCTACAACGATACGCTCCGCTACCACTGGCACCATCTGTGGCGTTATTGTATCGGCGACTTGGGCAACGATGGCGCGCACCAATTCGACCAGGCGCGAATGATCGTTGGCTTTGACCTGCCTCGACAAGTCTATTGCACCGGGGGCCGCTTCAACACGCAAGGCGCCGCCGAGACGCCCGATACTCAGATCGCCACCTTCACCTACGACCGGGATCTGGTCGTGACCCTGGAACTGACGCTGTACACCCCCTACATGCTGAAGATCGACGGCCAGGTGCGCGACAGCGATATGTTTCCGTACTGGCCCCAATGCGCGACGCGGATCGATATCTACGGCGACCAGGGCGTGATGACCGTCGGGCGGATGGGCGGCGGTTGGCAGGTGCACGTGCGCACCAAAGACCGCCAACCGGTCGTCAAGGACCAGATGTACGGACGTTTCCCCGATCGTGACCACCAGCAGGATTTTGTCCGCTGCCTACGCACCCGCCAGCAACCCAAGGCAGATATCGACATCGGGCACCGCAGCCACCTGACGCTGCACTACGCGACCATGAGCTACCGCACAGGCGGCCAACGGCTGGTCGTCGATCCGCAGACCCAACACGTCGATCATGCCGAAGCGATGGAGTTGTTCCGGCGAGAATATCGAAGGCCTTGGGAATTAAAAGAAGTTTAGCTCACGTCCGGCGGGTTCGTTTTGCGAAGGCGAGCGACATACACGGCGACGTACACGCGCGGGTCGATCTCCTTGCCGAGGACAGTCTGTTGCTGCAACCAGCTCTCGATGTCCGCCAGCGGAACCGTGTGGACGAGAATGTCCTCGTCAGCATCGGTGCCGCCCCCCGCCGCGACTCGCTCTACGTCCGGCGCATAGTAGAACGTCAGGATTTCGTTGCTGATGCCTGGCGATGGGGGACCGGCGAACAGGTGTTCCAATCGATCGGCCTGATAGCCGGTCTCTTCCAACAACTCGCGACGTGCCGCGGTTTCCAGAGGTTCGGGTTGGCCATCGATGATGTCGGCCAACCCGGCGCACAGTTCGATGACGTGAGCCGCCACGGGGATGCGATACTGTTCCACCAGCACCAGTTCGTCATGCCGAGTCATCGGGACGACGACGACGACGCCAGGAACGTTTCGCCGTTCGACATACTGCCAGGTTCCGCGTTGAACAAGGCGCAGGTGCTGGGTCTCGAGCAGAACTTCGGCGTCGGGCAGTTCAGGCGCGGGCCTTGACTCGGTCATCGGCGTGTTTTTCTAAATGGATGTCCAGCGGAGAATCGATCCCGATATTTCGAGTTCATTGCGATGCGGGCGGAACCATGATCGGCGTCGTTTCCAGGTTTCCCCATTCGCTCCAACCTCGATAGTAGTTGCGGACGTGTTCCGCACCCATCAACTCCAGTGCGAAAGCCATCACCGCCCCTCGGCCTCCCGATTGGCAATGGCTGGCCGTCGGGCGATCCAAGTCGATCCCGGCAGCCATCAGCAGACGCTTGATCTCGGCAGCCTCCTTTAGTTGCTTGGTCTCCGGATCGAACACTGCGGTCCATTCCAGGTTCTTGGCGTGGGGGATGGCTCCACCTCGCTGGTTTTCCAGCAGATCGATCCCGCAATGCTCCGCTTCCGTGCGCGCATCGACAATCTGCCAGCCGTTCTCCTCCAGCGAGTCCAGCACTTGATCGAGCGTGGCGAGTCGCTGATTTCGAGCTGTCACGCGGAATTCGGCGGATGGCACTGACGCGGCAGCCTCGGAATTCGTCGGTAGCTCCAAGGACTGCCATCGGTGCCAACCTCCGTTCAGCAGCCGAACATGCTCTAATCCCCAATAACGTAGCGTCCACCAAATGCGAGCGCCATACGTATCTTTCCCCTCGTCGTACACGACCACTTGCGAATCGCTGCTGATTCCCAAATCGCCGATACGGCGACTCCATGCTGCCGGGTCCTTGCCGTCCTCGAATTCCGCTCTCCAAGCATCGTGATCCACCCAGCGAGCGCCCGGGATATGTTCGGTCTCGAAGGCTTCCCGCTTGCGGGCGTCCAGGATCACATAGTGCGGGGCAACGGCCGGTCGAGCCAGTTCCGTTGGTTCCATCAGCAACTGGGGCTTGGCGTAGCGGATTTCGTCGCCGGCACCCGATGCCGGTAAGAGCAGGCAAAATACCGGTATAAAACAGGCTGTCTTCATCGAAAACTCCTGGATAGAGCTGAGTTGTTTGGGGGGTTCAAACTCTCTTATCGTAAGCGCAATCTCGACGATGACAAGCACCGCATTGCTGGCCAACGAGGAATCCAAGATGTTCACGCGAACGAAACGCCGCGATGTCGCGACGTTCTTAGGTTATCCCCATAGTTGCATATCCCCACACTTGCGAAATAAGTTGGACGGATTGGTAATCCGTTCTTCGAGTGACTTTTATGCAACGTTGGGGGTAAACGCCCGGCCAGATGCCTTTGGCCCTACAACACGTTGGTAAACCCGGGCATGGCGATCGGGTAGGCTCCGTGTTCGTTGGGCTGGATGGGCGCCGGGCAATCCAGCGTCAGATCGTCCAGGCCCGGGGCCAGTTCCAGGTCCGAGGCCATGGCCTGCTCCCAGGTGATCAACTTGCCGGATTCGGCCGCCATCCGCCCTAGAATTCCGGTCATCCCGGCTTTCGCGGAACGCAACGTTTCGTTGTACGGTTGATCGTTGCGGATCGCCTGTACCAGCCGATCCAGTTCCACCTGGTATTGGTTGGCAGCCCGACCTTCGAAATTCCAGATCTGATTGTCTGCCGTCTGGTGGTGACCCTTGTAGATCTTCGGGTCCGTGATGCCTTCGCCCAGTACGGCGGAGCCTTTGGTTCCGTGGATGATGTTCCCGAAGAAGCCCCAGCAGTTGGTCATGTGGCGGCCTTGCGCGAACAGACGGGTACCGTCCGGGAAGTGGTACTCGACCGCGTAATGGTCAAACAACTGATCGGGCTCGTTACGAATTTGACGTCCGCCTTGGCCTTGCGCGGCTACCGGCCAGGCATCCTTGACCCAGCAACAGACGTCCAGGTTGTGGATCAACCAGTCCAGCAGGAAACTGCCGTTGACCCAGGTGAAGCAGCTATAGTTTTGAACCTGATGCGCCAGTTCGCTCATGCCCTCGACGCGCGGCCGGAACCCGACGGGTCCATGAGCGCGGTAGGCCCACGCGGTGATCACGTCGCCGATGATCCCGTCGTGAATCCGCGCCACCGCTTCCTCCAACGGCTGGTAATGACGGCTCATCAATCCGCCGGCGATCTTCAGATTCTTGCTGGTCGCTTGTTCGCCGGCTCGGATGACGCGTCGAGTTCCTGGGGCGTCGACGGCGAACGATTTTTCCATGAAGACATGGCAGTCCTTCTGGACGGCGTACTCCAAGTGCTGCGGGCGAAAGGCGGGGGGCGTGGCCAACAGGACCAGGTCTCCCTTGCCCAAACAGTCGATGGCTTGGCGGAATCCGTCCAGCCCCACGAATCGCCGATCGGGGGGGACGTCTACCTGTTCGCCAAAGCGCTTCGAAAGGCTGTTGTAACTGCTTTGCAGTCGAGCATCAAAAGCATCGGCCATGGCGACCAGCTTGATGGGCCCGGTGGTGGACAGGGCGTTCAACGCAGCGCCCGTACCGCGTCCACCGCAACCGATCAAGGCGACGTTGATCGTGTTGTTTTCGCCCGCATGACCGCGCGCCGTGATGGCGCTGGCCAGCGCGGCTGTCGTCAAGGTAACCCCCGAACGTTTCAGAAAATCACGGCGATTGGAGTCGGGCTGTTGGGCCGTGTGGCAAGAATGCATGGTCGGACCTTTCGTGCAGGAGAGAAACGGTTGAAATCGCTGCCGAAAACCAACACGCTACCAACGGATCGTCGCCCCCGTCAGATCGGAGAACCATGGTCGATCGTCGGCCGGTGCGGGCTGTTCGCGATGCTTGCGATTATTAGGGCAGGAATGTCTGCAGGTGGCAAGTAGGCAATGTGCGGCGAGTAAGCACCGTTCGAGAAATAACTGACGCACTTTCTGCCCCCTCACCCTGCCCTCTACCGCGAGGGGCGAGGGGACATTGGACAGTTATTTCTCGAACGGTGCTAAGTACCCAGCCTGGTATTTCTTGGTGGAATCGGCGGAAGGGGTCCCGAGTCGTTTTCTGGCAAGATCGTTTCCATGTGGTTGGTCGTTGGCCGAAAACGACGCCCGACCCCCGTTGCGTCACCCCGAAAGCAGGAACGATCGAAGTCACTCGTCGCGGAGCCGCTGGGTCAGGTGGTGAACGACCATCGCAACCCGCTGCTCGACGGTTGCCGGACCGCCTTGATCCACTTCAAGCTCCGTCAACCGGACATGCTGGAAGCCATCGATCCCCGCGGCTTCCAATGTCTTCCTCACGCAATCGCCCGGGCAACCGTCGATGGCGACCACCCGTTCGGCCGATCGGATCTCGTTGTCCATCCTGTCATCCCGGGCGCTCAATC
The DNA here is from genome assembly GCA_007129635.1 of Planctomycetaceae bacterium. Taxonomy (GTDB): domain Bacteria; phylum Planctomycetota; class Planctomycetia; order Pirellulales; family Pirellulaceae; genus SKKK01. The sequence continues at coordinate 1,645 of SKVE01000033.1, read as the reverse complement.
GCGTCAAACATCCCATCTTTCCCACGCCGCCCGCTGCCAGTGCTCGGGCCGTGAGATCCGCCACACAGCCTTCCTCCGATGCACCCGAGCAGGCGAGGATCAACGTTTTAGCAGCTAGGCACGTGCTATGGTGCTGTGCTCGAAGAGGACACATGGGATCGCTTTCTGTGCGTTGGAAAACGGCAGGAACAAGGATCGTGCGATCGTTCAAACGATTCATAATGAGTGTATACGAGCGACAAGCTCAAATCTACTGGCCTGCGGCCGAATTGGCTACCGGATTACTTCATGCTAATCTATAACTCAGGTTGCAGCATCCCGGGCATCCGGGGTGCTGTGATGCCGCCTAGAGCCTTCACCATTACAGGAGACACGACGATGACGCTAGATCGCTGGACTTTGTTGGATACGGCCCAAGGGCAATTCGCCGATCATCAACGGATCGGGCCTGAAGAATTAGGCTCAGGTTGGGAAGACTGCCAGATTGTTCAGCAGCGTTTGCGGGGTGGTCTGAGCGATGGAGTGGACCAGGTCCACGTCCAGTGCGGCCAGGTGCGATTCACCGTGCTGCCCACTCGAGGCATGGGGCTGTGGAAAGTTTGGGTGGGCGACGATGAATTCGGCTGGAAGTCACCGAATCGTGGGCCGGTGCACCCGAAATTCGTTCCCGTGACCGACGCGATCGGTTGGTTGGACGGATTCGACGAACTGCTGGTGCGTTGCGGACTGGAGAGCAATGGAGCGCCGGATTTTGACCAAAACGGTTGCGTGAAGTATCCGCTTCACGGCCGCATCGCGAACCGACCGGCTCACAAGGTGCTGGTGACCGTGGATCGCGGGGCGGGTGAAATCTCGATCACCGGAGTGGTCGAGGAGACGCGGTTCCTGCTGCGGCGTCTGAGCCTGACCAGCACCATCACTGTGCGTCGAGGCGAACCGTGGCTGAAGATCACGGATCAGGTCCAGAACCTGTCGGCGAATCCGGCCGAGGTGCAGATGTTGTATCACATCAATTTTGGGAAACCCCTGTTGGATGCCGGATCTCGCTTCATCGCGCCGGCGCGGCGGGTGGTGCCTCGCGACGCTCGAGCGGCTGAGGGCATTGCGACGTGGAATCGTTACGCTCCGCCCGTCGCGGGCTACGCGGAACAGGTGTACTTTCTCGAATTGATCGGCGACGATTCCGGTGCGACGCAGACGCTTTTGAAAAACGCAGCCGAGGATCGTGGGGTCAGCGTGCATGCGAATACGAATCAATTGCCCTGTTTTTCCCTGTGGAAGAACACGGCGGCCGAACAGGATGGGTACGTGACGGGATTGGAACCGGGCACGAACTTTCCCAATCCTCGTTCAATCGAATCGCAGCGGGGCCGCACGGTCAAGCTCGCCCCCGGCGCCAACACGACGTTCGACCTGTTGCTGGGTTTTCACACCGATTCCACTGCCGTCCGCAATGCGGAAGAGGAGATCGCGATGCTCCGCGGATTGACGCGTCCCGAAGTCTGCGATCAGCCTCAAAGCGATTGGTGTGTGATCGGATAATGGGCACTTGGGTGCTGACGCGGCGTTGCAACCGCCATGACCGTAGGGTGCAGATGATTCCACCTCAGCGCCGAGTGCATTCGGCCGCACCCGTACGATGGTT
>SKVE01000398.1 GCA_007129635.1 Planctomycetaceae bacterium | reverse complement strand
TTGCGGGCTTGATGCATCTGCTGCTGCCCCGCGACTTCATTCGTCGTAGTTTTCGCGGTACGAGTGGGGTTTTTAAGGCCGTTGGGTTAGGGGTGCCGTTGCCGCTGTGTTCGTGTGGCGTCATCCCCGCGGGAATCGGGTTGAAGAAGGACGGTGCGAGCAACGGGGCGGCGGTCGGCTTCATGATCAGCACGCCGCAGACCAGCATCAGTTCGATTCTGGTCAGCGCATCTTTCCTGGGTTGGCCGTTTGCCCTGTTCAAGGTCTTCAGCGCCGCGATCACGGGCATTTTTGGTGGCCTGACGGTGGATCGGTTGTCCATCGACGATTCGCAGGAAGTGGCAGCGGATGCGACTCCCGTCGGAGCCGAAGCGACCAAGCGTCGAGGCTGGCGCGAAGCGGCGGCTCATGGTCTGGACATCATCCGCTCGATCTGGCATTGGTTATTGATCGGGGTCATCGTGTCGGCGGTCATCGAGGTCTTGGTGCCCGAGGCGGTATTCGCTCAGTTGAACCAGTGGGGCAGTTTCCCATCGGCGTTGGCGGCTTTGGCGATTTCGCTGCCGCTGTATGTCTGTGCGACGACTTCGGTGCCCGTGGCGGCGGCCATGGTCGCCGGAGGGCTTCCGCCCGGTGCGGCGATGGTGTTTTTGATGGCTGGTCCGGCGACCAATGTCGCAGCGATCGGTGCGATCTACCGCCGCTTTGGCGGGATGACGGTCTCTGTCTATCTGGCAACGATCATCATCGGCAGTATCCTGTTCGCGGTCACCTTTGATTGGCTGTTGGTAGCTACGCCGATCGCGATGCCCGATTGCCACGAACACGGCATGCCCCTTTGGAGCACCGTTTCGGCGTTGGTCCTGCTGGCTCTGATCGCCTGGTTTGCGTTCGAGGATCTGCGGCGTCTGTGGTCCGGTAAGACGGCGGCTCGACGGGACTCGAGCCCCGAGTTGCGCATCCCCGTCCAGGGCATGAACTGCAACAACTGCGTGATGCGACTGGAGAAGGCGCTGCAAGCGACACAGGGAATCGATTCGGTCTTCGTGACGCTAGAACCTGGCGAGGCGGTCGTACGCGGAGGTGTGGACCGCAGCCAAGTTGTGGAAACCATCCAGTCTGCCGGATTTCAGGCGCAATAACGAATGCTCACCGGTCTGATCTTTCACATTCAACGCTATTCGATTCATGACGGTCCCGGAATCCGCACGACGGTATTCCTCAAGGGTTGCCCGCTCCGTTGCCGGTGGTGTCATAATCCGGAAAGTTTGCAGATCGAACCTGAATTGATGATCCGCGACCAGCGGTGCAGCCACTGCGGGATTTGCTGGCAATCATGTCCGCAGACGGCCCATCGCAGCGGTGCATCAGATCTGGGGACTGGCCCCCTCGATGGCCCCGTCGCCCAGCCTTGGTCCGACCGCGATCGTTGCACGTGTTGCGGACAGTGCGTGGAAGTCTGCGAGTACGGTGCCAGGGAAGTGGTGGGACGCTGGATGACCGTGGACCAGACGGTGGCCGAAATCCGTAAGGACCGGATTTTTTTCGAGGATTCCGGGGGCGGCGTGACGATATCGGGTGGCGAACCGTTATTGCAGGCGGATTTCGTGCGGGGATTACTGGCCGCATGCCGCACGGACGACATTTCGACGGTAGTGGACACCAGCGGCTACGGAGATCGAGGCGACCTGTTGGCCCTGGCGGAGTTCACCGACCTATTCTTATTCGACGTCAAGCACCTGGATGACGCTGAACATCGACGGCAGACGGGCGTTTCCAACAAGGTCATCTTGGAAAACCTACGCGAGTTGACCAGGCTCGGTGTTCCGATCTGGATTCGCGTCCCCTTGATCGCAGGCTTCAACGACTCCTACCAGAACCTGGAAAACACCGCTCGGTTGGCAGCTTCGTTGCCCACGGTTACCCGCGTGAATTTGCTGCCGTGTCACCAACTGGCGGTGCATAAACGCGTTTCGCTCGGTAGACTAACGGACACTTGGTCCGCCCACGCCCCGGCTGACGATGTGCTGGACCAGGCGCTGAGCATCTTTCGATCTTTTGGACTGAACGTACAAATCGGTGGTTGATACCATGAACGAACGAACCCAACGGTTGCGCCAAGCCAGCCTGGATACCCCGCCCACGATCTCGGAGCAGCGAGCCCGTTTGTTGACCGCTTTCTATCGCGCCAACGAAGGCCGGTATTCGGTCCCGGTCATGCGGGCTCGATCGTTCGCCCATTTGTGCGAACACAAGACGATCTATCTGGGCGATGACGAATGGATTGTGGGCGAGCGAGGTCCGCAGCCCAAGATGGTCCCCACGTATCCGGAGCTGACCTGCCACAGTCTGGATGACCTACAGATATTGGACGCTCGTCCGAAAACCCAGTATTCGGTTCCGGAGTCATGTCTGCATGCCTATCAGCAGGAGATCATTCCGTATTGGAGTGGGCGAGCCATGCGGGACAAGATCTTCGCTGCGATGTCCACCGACTGGCTGGAGGCTTACGAAGCCGGGATCTTTACAGAGTTCATGGAGCAGCGATCGCCGGGGCACACGGTATTGGACGACAAGATCTACCGTGAGGGGATGTTGCAGCGCAAGCAGCACATTGCGTGGGCGATCGACGACCTGGATTATGAGAAGGACCCTCACGCCTACGATAGACGCGAACAGCTTACCGCCATGTCCTTGGCGTGTGATGCGGTGATCCATTTTGCCGATCGCCACGCGCAACTGGCCGAAGAAAAGGCTGCCGAGTGCCGGGATCCGGTCCGGCGCTGCGAGCTGGAAAAAATCGCCCGGGTCTGTCGTCATGTACCGGCTCATCCGCCTCGTGATTTTCACGAAGCCTTACAAGCCTACTGGTTCTGTCACCTGGCGGTGATCACCGAGCTGAACGGTTGGGACTCGTTCAGCCCCGGACATCTGGACCAACACCTGTGGCCCTTTTACCAGCAAGGGTTGGCCGATGGCTCGTTGACAGCGGAACACGCTCGTGAGTTGCTGGAGTGTTTCTTCATCAAGTTCAATAACCATCCCGCGCCGCCGAAGGTCGGTGTCACGGCCGCCGAAAGCGGCACCTACACCGATTTCGCCAACATCAATCTCGGCGGCTTGCTGCCTGATGGCTCGGAGGGCTCGAACGAACTGACGCACCTGCTGCTGGAGATCATCGATCGGCTGCATCTGCTGCAACCCAGCAGCAACCTGCAATTATCTCGGAAGACGCCGGACAACGTGTTGAAGCATGCCTTGCGAGTCATCCGGCAGGGCTACGGGTTTCCGTCGATCTTCAACGCCGATGCCGTCGTCCAGCAGCAGTTACGTCAGGGCAAATCGTTGGAAGACGCTCGGGCCGGCGGCTGCAGCGGTTGTGTCGAGACGGGCGCGTTTGGCAAGGAGGCTTACATCCTGACCGGATACTTCAATCTGCCCAAGATCTTGGAATTGACCTTGCATCGCGGCGTCGATCCCCGTTCGGGCAAGCAACTGGGACCTCGCACCGCCGCGGTCGAGGATTTCGCGGACAGCGAGCAGTTGTTTACCGCTTTTGGCCAGCAGTTGCGGCACTTTCTTCAGATCAAGATCCGTGGCAATCAGATCATCGAGCGGATGTACGCCACGGCGATGCCCGCCCCTTTCTTGTCCGTGATCACCGACGATTGCATCGCCAAAGGCCTGGACTATCATGCGGGAGGCGCCCGATACAATCATACGTTCATCCAGTTCGTTGGGATCGGAACGCTGACCGACAGCCTATCGGCCATCGATCGCCTGGTTTTCGCGGATCGTGTGATCGATTTGCCAGGATTCGTGGCTGCCTTGGACGACGATTGCGTTGGTAACGATGGCCTGCGGGCTCGGTGTCGCCATCGTCCGGCCAAGTACGGCAATGATGATCCGCAGGCGGACCGCTGGCTGCAACGAGCCTTCGAAACGATCTTCGAGGAAGTGGACGGCCGACCGAACACCAAGGGCGGCTGTTATCAGATCGAGATGTTGCCCACCACCTGCCACGTTTATTTTGGCTCCGTCACCGGTGCGACTCCGGATGGTCGCCCGTCGGCAGCCCCGCTGTCCGAAGGCATTTCCCCTGTCCAGGGCGCTGACCGCAACGGTCCGACAGCCGTCATTCGATCGGCGTCCAAGATGGACCATCTGAAGACTGGGGGAACGTTGTTGAACATGAAGTTCGCACCCAGCCTGCTGGCCGATGATCATGGCATCGACATGCTGGCTCATCTGGTCCGCAGCTACTTCAAGATGGACGGTCACCATTTGCAGTTCAACGTCGTCACCGCCGATACGCTCCGCCAAGCACAGGCCGATCCGGCCGGTCATCGCGATCTGATCGTCCGCGTTGCCGGATACAGCGACTATTTCTGCGATCTTTCCCGCGAGCTTCAGGAAGAGATCATCACCCGCACCGAACACGATCGCTTTTCGTCTTAGTCGACCAGCAGTTTACCGCTGATCAATTGTAAGAATTCGGCATTGCTCTTGAAACGCCCCAGTTGCTTAATCAACTGTTCCATCGCATCCACCGGATGCATGGTTGTCAGCGTTCTGCGCAGCATCGTCACCGCGTGCAGCGTGGCGGGATCATGCAACAGTTCTTCACGGCGCGTGCCCGATTGCGTGATGTCGATCGCCGGCCAGATTCGGCGATCCGACAGCTTGCGATCGAGGACCAATTCCATGTTTCCCGTGCCCTTGAATTCTTGAAAGATCAGCTCATCCATACGGCTTCCCGTATCGATCAGTGCCGTGCCGACGATCGTTAGCGAGCCGCCTTCTTCAAACGCTCGGGCGGTGGCGAACAGCTTCTTCGGGATATCCATCGCCTTGATATCCACACCACCACTCATCGTCCGACCCGTGTTGCCGACCCATTTGTTAAAAGCGCGAGCCAAACGCGTGATCGAATCCATCAGCAAAAAGACATCACGACCCATCTCGGCCAACCGTCGGCAACGCTCGACGATCAGTTGCGAGATCCGCACGTGGCTTTCGACATCTTGATCCAAGCTGCTCGCGACCACTTCCCCGTTGACATTACGGCGCATGTCGGTGACTTCTTCCGGCCGTTCGTCGACCAGCAGCACGATCAGCTTGACCTCCGGATGGTTTTTTGCAATCCCTTGGCTGATATGTTGCAGCAGCACCGTTTTGCCCGTCCGAGGCGGCGCGACGATCAGTGCTCGTTGCCCGCGCCCCAGCGGCGTCAGCAGGTCCATCACTCGCGTCGTCAAGGGTTGTTCGCCCACCTCCAGCCGATACCAGACTTCGGGATTGATGGCTGTCAGCGAGTCGAACGTTTTGACTTGGCTGTACTCATCCGGCGGAATCCCGTCCACGTCGGTGATTTCCCGTAGCCGCGGCCCCTGTTGGCGGCGCGCCTGCTGGACGGTCCCGGAGATCATCACTCCTTGCCGCAAGCCGTATTTCTCGATCATCGTGCTGGGCACGAACGGATCCGTCCGCTCGCGAGAATAATTGTTCTCCGGGCTACGGAGGAAACCGTAACCGTTGGGGTGCATCTCCAGCAACCCTGTGCCCGGTTCGAGCGGGGCATCGGCGTCTTCCGCGAAATCTCGTTCGCGATCTACCGCAGCCGGTCCGTCACTGGACGTCGACCGACGTCGCCGCCTGGGCCGCCCATTGTTATTGGATACCTGCCCTCCGGAACGTCCTCCGGACCTGGATCGTTGTCTCTTTTTCGTCATGGGATTCACCATTTACACAGCCGGCGCAAATGCCTTCCTGTTGCCGGCATCCATTGGGATTCAAGGATCGGTCATCCACCGCTTCAGGCTTCCAGCCATGCCAGAACTGAATTTCGCTTCGGAACAACCGAATTCCAAACCCGTCTGACAAAACATGACGACGGGAACGTAAAGCGAGCGGCTAAATGCCTCGTCTCTCGGCCTCCCTCGCCTATCTGGCCAAATTTCAGACACCCGATTCCAGAATCGAGCGAACAGTAGCTCAGACGGTGTACGAGGAAGCTGGCAGAACGATGCAGACCACTTGGCTTGTTAGCAGAGCGGCCCAATTTCCCCCAAGGTTCTATCCATTACCCTCACCAAGATCAACAACTTCTGAGGGGGGATAATTGCCGAACTCTCAAATTGAGCATGTTCGACGCAACGGATTAGACTGCCAAGTACGGAAATATTACAGATGTTTGTGGACCTGTCAACCGGGATCTGAAGGGGTTTGCGAAAACTTCCCTATTTTTTCCGCTTTTTTGCGGGCTTTCGCTGGTGATCGCCACCATGGAACGTTGGTCACTTGGTTGTTCCGTCCGCAGATCGCGCCGAAAAATCCGGATAATCCGCAAAATTTCCCCAATTTCAAGCAGGATTTGACCCGATATACCTACAGCGGTGGATCTTTTTCCCGAATCCCGAAGAAAACGGTTGTTTCCATGCGTCCAATCTGCTTCACGATCGTCTTTGGCATGCTGTCTTCCAATCTGATCGATGATGCCGTCGCATCGGTCCCTTGGTTGAGCGATGTTCGCCAGGCTCAGCAGATCGCTCATGAAAAACAACAGCTCATTCTGCTTCACTTTTATGCCGATTGGTGCGGGCCTTGCAAGCGTTTGGAGCGTGATGTCTATCCGCGAGCGGACATCGCGACCGCCATTTCTAACAACTATATCCCCGTGAAGATCGACGTCCAGCGCGCTCCGGAATTGGCGCGACACTACGGCGTCCAGAGTTTTCCTACCGATATCTTTCTGGAGCCTTCTGGACGAATGGTGCATCGGATGACGACGCCTGCCGACCCGGGCGAGTACCTGCAAGTGTTGCATCAATTCGCAGCCGGGCAGCACCGGGCGCCTCCACAGCAACCGTCGGCGCCCTGGGCGGACGCTCCCCAGAACGCATGGGCCCCCAACACGCATTCCCCCATCC
>SKVE01000590.1 GCA_007129635.1 Planctomycetaceae bacterium | reverse complement strand
ATCTGGAGAACTTCCTGGCTCGATTGAATGAATCAACGACGGACGAGTTTTCGGACATCATGCGGCAAGTCAAGCTGCCGGGCAAGCGCGCAAATGTCGAACCGTCACCAGCAACAACGCCAACGCTGCGGAAACGAGGCGCGTGGCGCCAGCGGTTGATCGTCTTACCATTCGTGTTGCTGTTGGCAGCGCTGATGATCTGGCAACCGTGGCGTTGGCTAACCGACGTCCCACCCGATGTGCAACAGATTTTTGTCGGGGATCCGGCAAAGCGTCCAGGCGTTGTGGCCACGATCGGCCAAGCGCTCCGGATGGCTCAGCCCGGTTCCGTCATCCTGATTCATCCCGACAAAGAGTACTGGGAAACGCTCGTTCTGAGCGATGCCCAGCGGTTGGCGAACGTGACGTTGGCGGCTGCTCCAGATGCTGTCCGACCGCCGATGCTGAATTCTCCCGCTCCCAGTTTGACATTGTCGGTGATTACCATCCACAATGTTCCCGGCGTGACGATCCGCGGGCTGGAAATCCGTCCCAGCGGTGGTCACGGCATCGTGCTCGAAGGCATTTGTCCCGATGTGGTGATCGAAGGGGTGCAATGCATTCAGCCCATCGGCATCGCTTCGCCCAGCGTCGATATTCGAGCTCAAGCCGCCGAAGGAAGTGGCGGTCCGATCATCGTCCGTGATTCCACGTTCTACGCCCCAGGCGCCGGGCATTGCTTGCGTCTTACCCAGCCGGACGGCCTGCACGCGATCCGACTCCAAGATAATCGGTTTTTGGGACGCGGAGTCTTGGTGTTTGCCGAAGGGATCTTGAACGACGTCGTGTTTCGCCGCAACTTCTTTGTGAAGACGGACGTGGCTGAATCAGAACAACACCTGGTGCCGAGTATCACCGTCGGATTGAACGTGGACATCAAAGAACCACTGCCCGTCGAAGGGTTCGTTGTCTGCAATAATACCTTTTTCCAACTGGACCATTGGTTGGGACTGGTGGAATCCGTGACGGATCAGCAGGCGAACATCAGCCTGGCCAATAATCTGATCATGGCTTGTGGGATCGTCCAGGGCGAACCTCATCTAATCAACCAGGCGGAAACGAACTGGCGGTTTCTAGCGAACTATTGGGAGCCAACGCCCGAACTCTCAAGTCCCGATCATGATCCGTTCATGCTGGCGAAAATGCATCCACCGATCAAGGTCGTCAATCGGAACGACCCGCGTCGAGCTGATTTTCTTCGGCCCGTCGCCGGATCGCCGCTGTGGACGGCCGGCGTGGGTGATCAAGCGTTCCCTGAACACGTTGGCGCTCACTCGCCCGACAGTGGATCGTCGTCGGGCTTCTCTCCATAGGATCTCTCTCCTTTATGCACGTGAAAACCGGAGTCCCCGTATGACTGTACCCGCACAGCAATCGGCCGTTTACATCCAGCGTGTCGAGCCGGCAAAGTCTGGGATGGAACCTGCATCTTCCACCGCCTTTGGCGAGGCAACATCACCGACGACTCGCGGCCCACTGCGTGTGGTGCATGTGGGGCCGTGTTTTACCCGCGGCGGCGCGGAAAACCACGCGATCGATCTGGCTCGATTTCTTGATCCGTCCCGCGTCCGTATCGAGAAGTGTATCGTGACCAACCCGGATATGCTGGATGCCGCGGTGGCGGCCGACATGCCTGCGCCGGTCGAATTGGGTGACGAACCAACCATCCGCCAGGCGGCGCAGGAGCATGATGTGTTGATGTTCTGGGGCATGATGCTCGATTCCTGGTTGGCCGATTGCCGCCCACCCCTGTGCGTCTATCTGGCACACGGCGACAGCTACTGGACCCACGATCTGCTGGTGGGCAGTCGCCGTGTGGTCGACCACGTGGTCGCGGTCAGCCATGGGGTACAGCGCAAGGTGTGCAATGGGTTTCCCAGTTCGGTGATCCTGAACGGGATCGATACTTCGCGACTCGGCCAAACCCGATCACGGCAGCAGGTCCGTACATCGCTCGGTTTTCAGCCGGACGATTTCGTGCTTGGCTACGTCGGCCGTCTCTCGCCGGAGAAACGAGCCGATCGCGTGTTGCGAGCGACAGCTCAGTTGCCTCGAAACTTCAAAGCGTTGATCGTGGGCTGGGGGCCGCTCCGACAGGAATTGTTCGAACTGGCTAACGACCTGATTCCCGGCCGCTTCGCCTTCGTCACCGCCGACCGGCATCTGGGCGACTATTATCAGACGCTCGATGCGCTCTGCCTGCTCTCCGAGTTTGAAGGTTTTGCCCTGGTCGTGTTGGAAGCCCTGATGTGCGGTCGCCCCGTGATCGCCACGCCGGTCGGCAGCGTGCCCGAAACGATCATCGACCGCGTCAATGGTTTGGTGGTGGATGGCGAAGTCGATTCGGTATGTCGGGCCGCGCGGCTATTGTTCGAGTATCCCGATTGGGCGCACGGCGTCGCCGCCGAAGGGCGCGCCTTCGCCGAACAACACGGTCACGCCTGGCGAATGGCCCGGCAATACGAACAGTTGTTCGAACGTTTATGGAACGAAAAGTTCGGCCCCAGCCCTGACGCAGCCATGCGAAGGGAAGGGCACGAGGTGTTGGCCACGTGACACGCATTCTGGTTTCCCACGAGTCTCGATTTGTCTGGATCGCCGTGGCCAAGGTGGCCAGCATGGTGATGCAGGAAGCGATTACCAAGAAGCTGGGCGTCGAGCTGAACGATTGGCCTGTTTGCTCGATCCCCTCGACTGCCGACGTGGCCCGCATGACGGACTACTTCCGCTTTGGCTTTGTGCGCGATCCCTGGGCGCGGCTGTTCTCGTGTTACCAGGACAAGATCGTTGGTCCGGTGCTGTACGGCCGGGATTTTCTGTTCGCCGAATTCGGCTTCCGGCCTGGTATGGCCTTTGCGGATTTTGTCCGCGGGGTCGCGGAGATTCCGGACCAGCAGGCGGACGCCCATTTTGTCGGCCAGTTCTACGCGCTCAGCCACCAGCAGCAATTGGTCGTAGACTTCGTCGGTCGTTTCGAGAATCTTTGTGCCGACTGGGAAACCGTTCGACAGCGTTTTGACTTGCCGCCTTTGGCGTGGACACCCATGGATTCCACCCGCCGCCAAGAAGACTTTGAATTCCACAAACCACATTACACCCCAGAACTGATCGAACTTGTCGGCAGCCGCTACGCCGACGACCTTCGCCATTTCGGCTACCGCCACGCCGCCCGTTGAATTATTTGTTTGGGAATTATTCGTTTGGTGCCACCCATTTATCTATTGACACAAATGATTTGGCGAGTATATTCAACAGAGAACAGGAGACATCACATGGGACGATCGGTACGAAGCGAGCTGTTTCAGGCGGACGAGGTCTGCATTGTACATGCAATTCAGCGCTGTGTACGCAAAGCATTTTTGGCCGGCCGGGACGAACAAACGGGCATCGATTACTCATTCCGCCGCGAGTGGATTCGGCGTCGGATGGAGGCACTGGCCTCGGTTTTCGGCATCGATGTGCTGACCTATGCCATCATGAGCAACCATTTGCATGTGATCCTGCGGAATCGCCCCGATGTGGTGGCAGAATGGTCCGACGAAGAGGTGGCCCTGCGGTGGCTCAAGGTGTTTCCCGGTCGGCGATTGGACGAGCAATTGGCAGAACCGACTGATAGCGATATCGAGAGGTTGGTGGCGGACGCTGAGCGAATCTCCATTGTGCGACGGCGATTGTCAGACATTTCTTGGTTCATGCGGGCGTTAAGTGAACCGATTGCCCGGTTGGCGAACAAGCAGGACGAATGCACCGGTCGGTTCTGGGAGGGGCGGTTCAAGGCTCAACGGATTGTTGATGAGGCGGGGCTATTGGCCTGTGCCATGTATGTGGATTTGAATCCGGTGCGAGCTGCATTGGCCGATTCGCCTGATGGGGCGGTTTACACGTCGGCTTATGACCGAATCCAGGCGGAACGAGGTGAGCAGATTCCTTCGGCGGCCTTTGATTTGGTGAGCGTCTCGGCTGAGCAGGCTGGCGAGCATCTGCGAGAGACTTCCGTAGCTGATCGAAAGCAGCAGCGGCGAGCCAAGCGGCGAAATCCTACCGGGAAACAGATCTTGCGGGATCGTTGGTTGGCGCCTTTGACGCAGTCAGATCGCAAAATGGCGGACGATCCCGACGTTCATCGACAGGGGGTGCGTGCCAGCGACAAGGGCTTTTTGGGCCTGGCTTGGGATCAATATCTGGCTTTGTTGCGGTGGACGGCCGAACAACGTTCGAAAGGCCAGGTTGCCCAGGTGCCGGAAAAACTGCGAGGCATTCTGGGCGAGTTGGGCATCGAGGCCTCGATGTGGCGCGACTTGGTATGGGATTACAAACGCTACTTTGGCCGCAGCACCTGTGCCGGTTCGCCCCAGGCGATGTCTGCTGATGCGCAACGCAGCGGCAAGCGTCATCGCTCGGGTCAACGTCTGGTCCGTGCATGCTTTTCTGGCACAGCCAACTAGATGGCGTGCCAGGCCTTGAGCCACGGCCTCTGCTCGTTCGCTATTTGATCGTTCCTTCTTGCACGCCCCCCTTTTTCAAGGCAGTGAGAGCCAGGCGACCTGAGAGCCTCCGCAGCCTCGTACTCAGTGCGGTACTTCTCGCCGCACGCTTCCCAGATATCGATGGATGACGCTAACTTACCACTCCCTTCTCAGATAGATGAGATAGATGGGTGGCACCTAATTAAAGACTGTTTGGCAACTTGTTTTGCTGGCTGCTGCAGGGCAAAATAAGAGCCACGCGACTGATCTGGTTCAACAGCCAACGGAGGATGGATCATGGCCTTGTTCACACGCGACGAGATCCTGCAGCGGTTACGGGCAAAGGTGGCCGCAGGTAAATCGATCGTCGGCGGCGGTGCGGGCACCGGCATCAGTGCCAAGATGTCCGAGGTGGGAGGGATCGATCTGCTGATCATCTACAATTCGGGCCGTTTTCGCATGGCGGGCCGCGGCTCGCTGTCCGGGTTGTTGCCCTACGGCGATGCCAATGCGATCGTGATGGAGATGGCTCGCGAAGTGCTTCCCGTCCTGGATCACACGCCCGTGCTGGCCGGGGTCTGCGGGACCGACCCGTTCCGCATAATGAAACTGTTCTTGCGAGAGGTGGACGCCGCCGGGTTCTCCGGGGTTCAAAACTTCCCGACAGTCGGTCTGTTCGATGGCAAGATCCGGCAGAATTTGGAAGAAACCGGTATGGGCTTCGGCCTGGAGGTGGACATGATCCGGACGGCCCACGAATTGGGGATGCTGACCACGCCCTACTGCTTTGATCCGGACGAAGCCAGCGCGATGGCCAAGGCGGGTGCTGATATCCTGATCCCGCACATGGGTTTGACCACCAAAGGCAGCATCGGAGCCGAATCGGCGGTCACATTGCAGGACGCAGTCGGTCTGGTCCAAGAAATGGCAGACGCTGCCAAGCGGATCAACCGGGAGATCCTGGTCTTGTGTCACGGTGGGCCCATCGCAGAACCAGCCGACGCGCAATTCATCCTGGAAAACACGGAAGGCATCGTCGGCTTCTACGGCGCCAGCAGTATGGAACGTTTGCCGGTCGAGCCGGCGATCGCGGATCGCGTTCGCGAGTTCACCAAATTGCGATTCACAGCCTCGTAGTACGACCGAACAATGATCCCCATGCCAGATCCCACCCATCGATGAGCGGTGCGAGCCGATCGAGACGCCGTGATCGCCGGTGGCATCGATGTGTCCAAGAGACGATCGAGTTGGCCGAGACGGTCCGTGACGAACTGCAGCAGGTCGGCGGACAAGGGGCCGATGACAAACGCCGCCAGGCATGGTGGACGGCGATCCAAGCAGCGACCGGCGCCCCGGGCGGGCAGGACGAATGCTATCGACTGTTCGCCCAAACTTTCGCCGTCTCGGCCAGTGTCCTGCTGGCGAGCGGGGATCGTTTGTTGCAGCCGCACATTTGCCGCTGGTTGCTTCAGTCGGCCAGCCCGTTGTGGCAGGACGTGCTGAACGACGTTCTGTTCTTATTGACCGAGGCCGGCGATCCGGTAGAGCCCTCGCTGGCCAGCAGCCGTTCGGTCCGTGACGGACTGAGACGATTGCGCGACAGCGTGACGCCATTCATGTTGCCGTCAGAGGATCGCTCTGACGGCACGGAGGATGCCCAGCTTTCCGCCGATTTCTTCGAGTCTTTTTTGGCGGTTCACGATGCGGGTCATCGGCGACAACGCGGAGCTTTCTACACACCGCGTCCAGTCGCTCGCTGGATTGTCGCACGATTGGACGAACTGATCCGTCGTGAATTCGGGATCGGCGGCGGACTAGCCGATCCCCTCACTTGGTCCGAACTGGTCGATCGGCATCCGACGATGGGCATCCCATCGGGCGCATCGCCTGACGATTTCTTCTTGCGGTTGTTGGAACCCGCGGTGGGAACGGGCGTGTTTTTGGATGAGGTCATCGGCTGGATTCATCACCGATTCACCGAGTCGCTAGCGTCCGGATGCTGTCACTTTGGCAGTACGGACTGGGATGATTACGTCCATCGCCTCTTGTTGCCGCGTCTGATGGCGTTGGAAATCATGCTGCCCGCCTGTGTGGTCACGCATTTGCGACTGGCCAGTCGGCTGGCGCTGACGGGGTTTTCCTTTCGACGATGCGAGCCGATCGGTATCCATCTGAGCGATACCCTGGCGGGACCGGACGACGATCCATGCCCCCTGTTCGCCTCGCGGCCTGACCGGTATCTGGAAGCTGTCCACCAAGCTCGTCGAGTAGCGATCGACCGTCCAGCCACCGTCATCCTGGGCAACCCGCCTTTCTCCGGGATCTCGGAGTCCAACGGACGCTGGATCACCAGCCTGCTGCAAGGCGTCTTGTTGCCAAAGTCGCGCGTGGCCAACTACTACGAAGTCGCCGGGCGACCGCTGGGCGAGCGGAAGGTGTGGTTGCAGGACGACTATGTCAAGTTTCTCCGCTTCGCTCATT
>SKVE01000030.1 GCA_007129635.1 Planctomycetaceae bacterium | reverse complement strand
CGGTCGCGGAGTTCGGCGGGGTCGGAGACCCGCGCCGAACGAGAGAGACCCGCGCCGAACGAGGTAGAACGGGGGAGACCCGTGCTGAACGGGGGACGCTTATTCCAGATCATCCGGATTGCGAACCACCGGTGGATGCAGGATCTGCAAGAGGTTGTTGTATTGGTCGGTCCAAAGCGGGAAATCGACCCATCGTTGCGGGTGGCTCGACGCAGCGCGGATCGCTTCGCGTTGCAAGAACTCCTGGTTCCTGGTCAACAGCATCCAGTCCGAAGGGCTCGTCCGAAACCGGTCGGTCTGCTCCTGCCGTATCAAGGCGCTGGACAACTGGAAATGGTGCGCCAGTTCCATGACCACGGGGATCAGGTTGACGTAACGGCTGCTGATGTGCAACACGAGCACGCCATCCGGGGCGATCTGGTCCAGGTAGATCTCCATCGCTTCGCGAGTCAATAAATGGATCGGGACCGTATCGCCGCTGAACGCATCCAGCACCAGGATGTCGTAGTCTTGAGGCGGCTGGCGGTCGAGTGACAGACGCGCGTCGCCCAGAACGATCTCGATTTCCGCTTGAGATTCTTCCAGGAAAGTGAAGTAACGCCACGCCATGTCGACGACCAGCGGATCGATTTCGTAAAAGCGATATCGATCGCCGGGGCGCCCGTACGCAGCGATCGTTCCGGTGCCCAATCCGACGGCACCGACTCGAATCGGTGCGTCCGGGCGGAAATGGCGGAGCGTCAAGCCGACTCCGCTTTCGATGCTGTAGTAAGTGGTCGGCGTTTGGCTGGCGGATGATTCCAGCAACTGGTAGCCATGGACCGTGTTGCCATGGAACAGGGCTCGACCATGATACTCGGGTTCGTCCGCAAACCGTTCCCGCACGGACAACACGCCGTAGAAGTTGCGCGCTCGAGCGATCCCCCGTTCGGCGTCCCAGCGATCGAACTGGCCCCAGGCGACGATGGCGGTGGCCATCCAACCGGCCAGCATGGCGCTGTATCGCAGCACGGGGGACAAAGCGGGACGGGGCTCGCCGGTCGAAGCTTGGACAACCGCCGCAGATGGGTTCGGCAGCTTTGCGCGTCCACGGCGTTCCGTCTTCGGTGCCGGCTGATGCGCATCGCGGGGCGTTTTGCGGTGGAACACCAGGATCATCAGGGCCACGACGAAGCCGACGATCAAGGCCACATGCAATTCGGCATACGAGGAAAACACCAGCGGGCAGACCACCGCCACCAGGACGCCGCCCAACGCCCCCCCCGCAGCCACGCTCAGATAGAAACTGGTCAGATACCGCGAGTGAGGTTTGCAACGCACCAGTTCGCCATGGCAGACCATGCACAGCAGGAACAAGGCCACCAGAAAAACCATCGCCTCGACCATCACATGCTTCGCCAGATGAGCGATCTGCAGCGTCAGTCCCAACTGGCCGTAAAACCGCTCGAAGTAACCGGCCAGCGGCAGGTAGCTGAGCACCAGCACGGCCAGCATGGCGGCCAGGGAGAATCCAACGCGATGGTACCACTGTTGACGATCGAAGCAGATGATGAACGTCAGCAGGTACAGGCTCAACGGAGCGATCCACAGCAGCGGCACGACCGCCAGATCCTGGCACAGATGGTTGGTCACCGCCATCAGCAGCGTACAGGCCAGCGCAGGCCACAGCCACCAGGCCATCCGCTGCCACCAGGTTGGGCGGCCGTCATCGCCACTCGATTCGTTCGACGCCGGCAGCGGCGGCAACGACAGGTCCCCACACTGTCTAATCCGGATCGTCAACCAGGTACAGATCGCGGCGAACAGCACGAACAGGGCCGACCAGACGTAACCCTGGGTACGTGTCGTCATCGCCGGTTCGACAAGAAACGGGTAGCTCAACAACGCGCCCAGCGAACCCACGTTGGACAGGGCGTACAGTCGGTACGGGGAGCGGTCCGGATAAACGCGGGCGAACCAGACCTGCATGGCCGGCGCGGTTGCTGCCAGCACAAAATAGGGCAGTCCGATCTTGGCCGTCAGCAGCAGCAGGATGCGAGCGGCGGGATACGAGCCGTCGGGGGGCATCCAATACTCGCTGGGCGTGATGGGCAGCGTCAGCAGCGCCAGTCCGATCAGGCTGAGATGGATCATCGCTTGCTGACGCGGCTGCGGGCGACGCGAGAGCCAATCGGCGAAAGCGTAGCCAGCCAACAGCGCGACCTGAAAGAACAACAGGCATGTGGTCCACACCGCTGGGCTTCCGCCAAACCAGGGCAGGATCGTCTTGCTGATCACCGGCTGGACCTGGAACAACAGGAACGCCCCCAACAGGATCGCCAGAGCGATCCCGCCGGACATTCCCCGCTGACGACAATTCTGGTTCATCTGGGTCGCCTATCTTCTAAAAGGACGCCTATTCTTCGTTCTCGGCACCTGGGGACGCGTCCTGTTGCGGAACAAGCTGGAAACACACCACACGGTCGCGTCCGCGTACGTACAACCGGCCGTCGGCCAGGATCGGCGCGGCCCAGCAAGGATACCGCAGCAAAGGCTGGCCGTCTTGGTCAACGGGCCGCACCACCGCCACCTGCTCGAATCGCTCGGGGTTGGCCTTCAGCAGCAGCAACTCGCCGTATTCCCCCAGGTGCACGAAGTGCCCGTCGACGTACAGCAGCGAACCCAGTGTCCAACCCGGTTCGCTCCATTGGATCTCGCCCGTCTTCCAATCGATGCAGCGCAATTGAGCCTGGTTGGTGTGTCGGCCGCTGGAACCGTACAGGAACCCCTCGTGGAACACGGCCGTATTCCAATGCGTCTGCATCGCACGTTGGCGGCTGCGCGGCGGGTCGGACCAGATCACTTGATAGCCGCCAGGTCGGACTTGCAGCAACGAACTGCCCGGTCCGTACGCCTCGGAGATGAACACCTGGTCGTTCACCACGACCGGTACGCTGGCGTTGACGCTTTCGCGCAGCGATGATCGCCACGGATAGTGGAAGTCGACTTTCCCAGTCGACGGCTCGAACCCCACCAGGGCCCCGCGAGCGAAAGCGAAGCACCAACGGCGTCCGTCGATC
Organism: Planctomycetaceae bacterium; assembly: GCA_007129635.1. Classification (GTDB taxonomy): domain Bacteria; phylum Planctomycetota; class Planctomycetia; order Pirellulales; family Pirellulaceae; genus SKKK01. Next base: position 3,977 of record SKVE01000030.1, on the reverse strand, counting down.
GTCGCCAGCTTCAACGAGGCGTAGCTGGCCAATTCGTCCGTGATCCGGTAGACCACCTGGCCGGTCATCTTGTCAAAGGCGACGATCCCCGAGTTGTCACCCACCACGCGATCCAGGGCGCCGCGCGGCACCGTCTGCGACTGCGGAGGGCTGCCGCCGACCATCACGATCAGCAATCGGCCCTCGATTACCGGGTTGCTGCCGACGCCAAAGAAATTCTGCACCACACCGAATCGCTCTGCCGTGTCGATCTTCCACAACACCCGGCCGTCGGTGGTCCGAACGCAGTGCAACATGCCTTCGGCACCGAACAGATACGCACGGTCTTCATCGATCAGCGGCGAGCAGCGTGGTCCGCCGTTGTAACCGTACATGTCTTCGTAGTCGGTCGGGTACTCGAATTCCCACAACGGGTCTCCCGTAAGAGCGTCCAGACACAGCAATTGAGCCTTATCCCCACGACGGTCGAACTGGTAGTAGCGTTGTTGAGAGACGACGCCGATCCCGTAGCTCTCCCCCAACGGTCGCGACCACAGGACCGGGAGTCCGCCGTTGGACCAGTCGGTACGAATGCCGGTTTCCACCGACTTGCTATCGCCGGTGGGCCCGAGGAACCTGGGCCAATCCCCAGCCACGGCCGCGGGCTGCAAACCGGCCATCTGGACCAACAGGACGGTTGCGAGCAACAACCAAGTCGTCCATTTGGCGGTGATGTCGCCGATTGAGAGCAAGGGGGTCGGGAGCGGCATGTTCTGTTCGTCTGTGTCAAAGCCAGTGTGTTCGATCCCGCTCTTGTTCCCGTTCGGCAGCAATTCCGGGCCAAAAACCTGAGAACACTCGTCCGACAAGCGGCGAGGACTCTCGCTGGAGCGGAGGATGTGAGCCTCTCGTCAAAATCTACCGCAGGCCCGATCCGTACGCTACCGCAAGCAACGCGTTTTTTATCCCTTGCATCGTTGGCCAAACTTGCATAAAATGACGGAGACTACCGTTGACCTTAAGTTCTTTGGAGAAATGACATGAAGCGGATGCAGGTGCTGGGTACCGGGTGTGCGAAGTGCAAAAAGCTGACCGAGAATGCCGAAGCGGCCATCAAGGAGTTGGGTGTCGAAGCCACGGTGGAAAAGGTCCAAGACATCAACGAGATCACAAGCTACGGGGTGATGATGACCCCGGCACTGGTGGTCGATGGAGAAGTCAAGGCTGTGGGGAAGGTCCTGACGGTCGACGACATCAAAAAAGTACTCGCGTAACCCACCTTGTTGTGGATGACATTTACCATAAGGAGTTTTGTTGATGAAATTATCCCTTGATCTTGGTACCCGTTATCGGTCGGTTGCCGCCTTGGTCTGTCTGTTCGCAGGGTTCAGCTTAATCGTAGCCAGCGGCTGTTCGTCACCGGAAGCAAGCGAATCGGCAGCGCCAACGGCCACCACCGCTGGGGCGGATGGCACGTCGGAGGTGGCCTCGACGACCGTCGAGCCCATCGCGGCGACCGGCTTGCCTCGGTTGGTGGATCTGGGCGCTAAGCAGTGCATTCCTTGCAAGATGATGGCGCCCATCTTGGAAGATCTGATGGAGAACTATGCGGACCGATTCCAGACCATATTCATCGACGTCTGGGAGCATCCGGAGCAGGCGGAGAAGTACGGCATCGAAACGATTCCCACCCAGATCTTTTTCGATGCCGAGGGCAACGAACAGTTTCGCCACGAGGGTTTCATGTCCAAAGAGGACATCTTGGGGAATTGGGCAAAGCTGGGCGTCGGCGTGGAAATGGAGTGAGTGCCGGCGAGTTTGATCGCAGAAGTCACGGTCATCCAATGGGGTGCCGCAGGCCCGACAGAGCCTAATAGTTCCACTGGGCTTGCAAATGAACCCAGTCGGCTTGCGGGCTGGTGCCGGTGCGGCGGATGAACGTGCCGGGGAAAAAATGCGAATAGCCAGCTCGCAGCCGCAGTTGGTCGGAAACCTTGTAATGCAGGGTCAGATCGATTTCGTGGCCCAATTGGCGGCCTGAGCCTCCCGTGGGGTCCCAGCGCTGGGGTCGACCATTGCCGTAATACCAGGCATCTTGAGCTTGATCCAGTTCAAAGTAGTGCCAGTCCAGGATGATCTCGGCTCGCTCGGACGGTTGGACGCGAAAGGTCGCCTGATAGTCGCGTAGGTTTTTCCAGGCGAAGATGTTCATCCAGCCGTACATGCTGTCGATGGCGCCGAACAGACCGTCGAACGTACGGTCGCTTCCGCTGTCGGGACTGGGATCTCCCGTGGCGAACGAGTACTGGACCCCCAGTCGCGGCTTCCACGGTCTGTCGAACGTATGGCCCACGCGGACGTTCCCGCCGTAAGCCGACACCGTGGCGCCCTCGCGTGAACCCATCGTGCGAGCGAACGTGGCGCCGTAATCCCAGCGATCTTGCCAATGTCCGTCGAAGTAAAAACCGGGGGTGTGGATGTCCTCGACCACGTGCTGCCCGAGTACCCGGATCGCATCGTTGCCGTAGGTCGACTTGCCGATGTAGAACAAATCCAACTGGAACGGCAGGTTGCTCAGCTTTGCATAAACGCCATAGCCATGGAACGGATAGTGATCGACGTCAAAACGATCGGGTAGCGTCAAGACTCGTTGAGCGTAGATCAGATCGATGCGCGCCGCTGGGGTTTCCAGAAACAACCGGGCCGCGTCCCACGAGTACCGGCCGACATTGCCCCATTCCCCGGGGCCCCACACACGAGTATCGCGGTAAAAGATCACCTGCCGTCCCACCTGCATCCCCAGGGGGCGATCTTCGTCCGGCTGACGTTCCAGATACGCTTGACGCAAGTCGAAGGGATTCCAGTACGGAGTGGCCAACGCAAAATCGTCCGGGCTGAAGATCGTGCCGAACGGACGAGCGTCCTGCATTTGGAGGAAGAACCGCCAATCCTCTTGGTGCCGCAGATCGGCTTCCAGGCGAAACCGCTGCAGGACGAACGTATCCGTCGGAGCGTCCGGGTCGCCGTAACGCCGGACCTGGAAGTTGTCCTGATGTTCGAAACGATGCCGCAGACTGCCACCGATATCGAGTGACCAGCATCCAAGCCGATGGTCATTCAGCCAATCGTTCCAGCGGCATGGCGTCCGTTCGCCGCCGCATCCGCAAGACGGTTCCCCACAGGTCACCGCCAGTGGACACGGCAGCTCAGTCGCCACGGAAACCTCGGTCGTCAGCAGCGGCTCCGGTGACAGCTCGGCCGCCGCTCGGCAACCGCCGCAAGCGAAGACCAAGGTCTGCAGCACAACCAGACATCCAAACACTCGCAGAACTCCTTGCTTTCGCTGACAGCCACTCAACGGATGCTAGCACGTGACTGTCGCCTGGAAAGACGTACCCCGGATTCCGAACAACGCTCAGCAGGCAGAGGACCAGTACGCATGGTGCCGCTTATTCTTTCAGTATCGACTGTAGCGAAAAGAATCTCCCGTTGTTGCCTTGAAATATTTGGCGGATTGGCCAACAGCCAAAGAACAAGGGGCACATTATCCTTCACTGAGGGTGCAATTGGTACCAGCAAGATGGTGCTTTCTGAGATGCAGGATAAGTGAGCCAAGGTTTCCAACGAGTGCTTGTGTCAGAAGGCAATCGCGTTGGGTCCTTCGGCGATCTTTTGCTCGACCGTCATGGCCCGGTACCTGCCGCGACGGTAGGTGTCGGTATGGCGGATGATCCGTTCCTGGTGGTCATCGTCGCCACCGCCGGCGTGAGCCGTGTAGGTGTAGAATGTGACGATCGCTCGATTCGGCTCAAGCCGGACCTGCGGTGCCCAGTTCCTGGGTTGGGCTGCGAACCACTTCCACTCATTGGGACGACTCCATGGCCGCTCGCCGGGAAACTCATCGTCGCGGGGCGGACCGCCAGCCCAGGGGCTGTCGTCCAGCAGCGTGTGAGCTCCCCAACTGATCCCATGCCACAGCGCACCGAACTCGGCCAGTT
>SKVE01000727.1 GCA_007129635.1 Planctomycetaceae bacterium | reverse complement strand
TGAACGCCCAAGCGTCGCAATTGCTCGGCCAGACGCTCGGCGCGCTGCCTTTCCGCCTCGGCCCGCTGCTTTTCCACCTCGGCCCGCCCTTTTTCTTCCTCGGCCCGCTGCCGCTGATGGTCGATGCATTCCGCGCCCGTGGGGATCAGTCGTCCGCGTTCATCGGTCCAACGGAGCCACGTGTCATGGTGGTCTTCGTACTGGCCCTCCCATAGATCCAAACCCAGCCTGATGCCGGCCAACCGAGTCGGCTCGGGCAACGGCTGATACCCCGTCGGCTGCAAGCCGAACGCGCGGAGGGCCTGATCGCTGAGAAGCCGTTGCGGATCGTAGATCACATAGTAAGGGATGCCAATCCGTGCGTAACCAGCCAGTTTCCCGTCGTCCTCTTCTCCCTCATCGTTCGAGACGACTTCGATTACCACATCCGGCGGCTTGCCGTACTGCCAGACAAAATACGAGCGGTGCTTTTTCGGCCACAGGTCCGCAGGCAGTTCCACATCCAGGCTCAACAGCATGTCGGGCACGTAGGGCGGTTGGCCCACCACGTAGAACAATCCCACGTTGGCCAGTGCGATGAATGAGCGTCTCTCGGTAGCCCAATCAGGCCAGTGGTACAGTGGCTCGGTCAACAGACGCTGCTGCTTTTCGGAGAAGATATTGTCCACGGGCGTATCGTCCTCCGTCACCAAATGCTCGACGTCCGGATAAGCCTCCGGTGGTATCGCCAGCGATGGCTGTTCAACAGGTAACGTTTCAGTGCTCATCGTCTTTCTCCGCTTGTGGCACCGCCCTCAGGCGGATCGATTGACTGCCATTGCGACGCAAAACGTCGTTCCGACGGATCGCAGACCTCGCACGCCTTCGGAGTCCTGAGCCGCGTGTTCTATTCTCGCACCATCCGCAGGCCTTGACAAGGCGAGCGGCAGAAATCTCCGCCACCAAAGGGTGGGTATTCCAACCCGTCTTCCAGCCCGCCATTGGCAGAGACACCCATCCTGCGGGTGTGCTGTATACTGATCTCGTTGTTCAGTCCACTTACCTGAACCTGAGTTTCGAAGAGGAATTCGAGGTGGCTCGCTGCACGCCCGCCGTGCCTGAAAACAGTGAATGCCTGAAAACAGGGTCTGACCCCGAGATCGAGACAGGATGCGCGACCGGGTGCTGTTCTTGCTGAAAGCGCCGTAAGCCAGCGTCCGGCGATGGGTCCCCGGTGGCATCTTGCCGGTCTACGAGGGATTTGTTAGCTTCCAAAGCTTTCCATTGGCAAACCGAGACCGATTGGGCGATCGATGTCCAGCTCTGCACCCCACGGGTTACTGACCGGACCGTGTGACGCGTCTCGTTCGGAAGACGACACGAAATCGATCCGCATTCGCGGGGCCCGGATGCACAACCTGAAGAATCTGGATCTGGACATCCCGCGAGAACAATTGGTGGTGATCACGGGGCCCAGCGGGTCGGGCAAGAGTAGCCTGGCGTTCGATACGCTGTACGCCGAGGGCCAGCGCCAGTACATCGAGAGCCTGTCGGTGTACGCGCGTCAGTTCTTGAACCAGATGCAGCGACCGGACGTGGATCTGATCGAAGGCTTGCAGCCCACGATCTGCATCGATCAGCGCCCCGGCAACGCAAATCCTCGCAGCACGTTGGCCACCGTGACCGAGATTTACGATTACCTGCGTCTGCTGATGGCTCGCGTCGGGCAAGCTTCCTGCTACCAGTGCGGTCACCCGATCCGGCAGCAATCGCCCGACCAGATCCTGGATTCGCTGATGAGCATGCCGGAGGGGACCAAGATGATGATCCTGGCGCCGCTGGTCCACGGGCGGCGCGGCAAGCACGAGGAGGTGTTTGCCAGGATCCGGAAAGCCGGATTTGTCCGGGTCCGCGTCGACGGTCGGATCTACGACCTGGACAATGCTCCCGAGCTATCTGCCCGCCAGTTGCACGACATCGATGCGGTGGTCGATCGTGTGATCATCCGGCAGGGATCGGCATCGCGGATCGGTGAATCATTGCGGCTGGCGCTGCGGCATGGAGAAGGAGTCACGACCGCCTGCTACCTGGATGCGCAGGCTGCCGATCCCAAACAACCCCAGGGCATCTGGCGCGATCGTCTGTTCAGCACGCGATACGCGTGTCCGCATTGCGATATCAGCTTGGTAGAACTCGAGCCGCGGACGTTCAGCTTCAACAGTCCGTACGGGGCTTGTCCCACATGCGCCGGGCTGGGCTGTCTGGAACAATTCGATCCCGAACTGGTCGTACCGGATCGCTCGTTGAGCCTGGCCGGCGGCGCCGTGGCTCCGTGGAAAGGTTTCACCCCTGCCGTCGCCCGAAAGCATGCCAAGCAGGCAACGGCCCTGTTGCAGTCCTGCGGCGCCGATCCCGAGACGCCGCTGGACCAGTTGGAGCCCACGGTCCTGCAGACACTGCTGGACGGTTCGGGCAAATCGCCCGGCATCCTGACGATGCTGCAAAAACAGTTGGTGACCGAAACGAACGAAGAGCGGCTGGAACTGCTGGGCCGGTATCGGGGCTTGGTCTCCTGCCCGCAATGCGGCGGTTCCCGACTGCGTCCGGAAGCCAATTTCGTCTTCCTGGGCGACAAGAACATCCACGAGATCTGTGGACTGGCGGTGGGCGAGGCCGAGGCGTTTTTCGCGAGCTTGACGGTGCCTGACGAATCCAGGCCCGTCGCCGAACCGTTGGTCGCCGAGATCCGTAAGCGGCTGCAGTTCCTGATCAAGGTCGGCGCGGATTATCTGACCCTGCGACGCGCTGCCGATACTCTGAGCGGCGGGGAATTGCAGCGAGTCCGCTTGGCAACCAGCATCGGATCGGCACTGGTCGGCGTCTGCTACGTGTTGGACGAACCATCGATCGGTCTGCATCCTCGTGATAACCAGCGATTGATCGAAGCCCTGCGGGACCTGCAACGCCAGGGCAATACGGTGCTGGTTGTCGAGCATGACGAGGCCATGATGCGACAAGCGGACCGCTTGATCGACATGGGCCCCGCTGCCGGCGCGGCGGGCGGCCAGATCGTCGCGCAGGGCACGCCCGAGGAAGTCACCAGCGACTGCCATTCGATCACCGGGCAGTACCTGAGCGGGCGGCAGCAGATCCCGCGCCCGGCGAATCGGCGACGCGTGACCAAGTCGCGTTCGCTGATCCTAGAAGGTGTCACGACCAACAATCTGCAATCGATCGATGTCTCGTTTCCCCTGGGTGTGCTGATCTGTGTGACCGGGGTCAGTGGGTCGGGCAAGAGTTCGCTGGTCAACGAAACCCTGGCACGTGCCGTCCGACGCCGATTGGGCCACACGGTACCGCGTCCGGGCCACTTTCGCAGTCTGCGAGGGACCAGCCAGATCGACAAGCTGATCCCCGTCGATCAATCCCCGATCGGCCGCACGCCGCGCAGTACGCCCGCGACGTATATCGGGGCGTTCGACGAAATCCGCAAAGTCTTCGCGGGCACTCGCGAGGCAAAGCAGCGCGGCTTTCGGGCCAGTCGGTTCAGCTTTAATGTCAAAGGGGGACGATGCGAAACCTGCCTGGGACACGGCCTGCAGAAGATCGAGATGAACTTCCTGCCCGACCTGTACGTGACGTGCAGCGAGTGCCAGGGGAAACGGTTCAATCGTCAGACCCTGCAGATCCGATATCGCGACCGATCGATCGCCGATGTTCTGGAGATGTCGATCGAAGACGCGACCGAATTCTTCGAGAATTTCTCCGCGATCCGACGCCTCCTGCAGTGCTTCTGCGACGTCGGACTGGGCTACCTGAGTCTTGGCCAACCCTCGACGACCCTGTCGGGCGGCGAGGCCCAGCGGATCAAGCTGGCCGCAGAATTGGCCCGCGTCGATACCGGCAAGACCCTGTATGTGCTGGACGAACCAACCACCGGGTTGCACTTCGACGACATCCGCAAACTACTGGAAGTGCTCAGCCAACTGGTCGACCGAGGCAATACGGTGATCGTCATCGAACATAATCTGGAGGTGATCAAAACGGCCGATTGGATCATCGACCTGGGACCCGGGGGCGGCGCGGCCGGGGGACATGTCATGGCCGTGGGGACGCCCGAGGAAATCGCGGTTCTGCCAGATAACTTCACCGGGCAGTATCTACACCCCCTGCTGAACGGGAAACGACAAACTTGTTGACCCGCCCACAAACGGTGGTTGGCTCGGGAGATCGGGCGGGACCACCACTGCACATCTCTATGGGAAATCGATACACTGTGGCTTCCCCATGCAAAAGGAGCAACCATGATTCTGGCGGGTGATATCGGTGGTACCAATACGCGACTGGCCATCGTCGAACGTGATGACCAGGGACGACTGCGAATCGTCGTCGAATCCACGTTCAAAAGCGCTCAATACGAGGGGCTGCATCTTATCGTCCGCGAATTTCTTGAGCGGCTGGAGTGCCGCCCACAGGCGGCCTGTTTCGGCGTGGCGGGACCCGTGCATGCAAACCGATGCAAGACGATGAACTTAAGCTGGATCGTCGATGCGGCCGAATTGGCTGCCGATTCCCACATCCCCCACGTAGCCGTGATCAATGATCTGGAGGCCAACGGCTACGGGATCTCGTGCCTGGAAGAACGCGATTTCTATCTGATCAATCCCGGCGACCCGAAAGCGGCGGGGCACGGCGCCGTCGTCTCGCCGGGCACCGGACTGGGCGAGGCTGGCCTGTTTTGGGATGGTTCGCGTTACATCCCGATCCCGACCGAAGGCGGCCATACCGACTACGGCCCCCGCACGCCGCTGGAGTACGAACTGGGACAGTATCTGACTCCGAAATACGACCACCTGAGCTACGAACGGATCGTTTCGGGGCCCGGTCTGGTCAATATCTACCAGTTCCTGCTGGACACGGATCGCGGCACACAACCCGATTGGCTGGCCGTTGAAGTACAGGAGGCGGACGACAAGGCTGCGGTGATCTCCAATGCAGGGATGGCGGGAAAGTGTCCGGTTTGCGAGTGGACGCTGGATATCTTTTTGAGTCTATTTGGGGCCGAGGCGGGCAATGTTGCCATGACCTTTATGGCTCGCGGTGGTGTTTGGCTGGGTGGCGGGATCGTGGTCAAGATTTTGCCTCGCCTGAAATCGACGTCCCATTTCCTGGACGGATTCACCTCGAAAGGCCGCTTGCGACGCGTGATGGAAAAGATCCCCGTCCGCGTGATCCTGAACGACAAGACAGCGCTGTTGGGCGCCGCCAGTTTCGCCTTCTCGATGCTCCCGGCAGAGACGGGTTAGAGAATCCCATACTTCTGAAACACGGCGGTGGCTGATAATCCCTGTTCGATATCGTGGCGTACACGTTTTTCCGCTCGGGCTTTCTCCAACGCAGCGGTGATCACGGGTTCGATTTTTGCCGTTGGTACGATCAGTACGCCGTCCTGGTCGCCGAATACCAGATCGCCCGGCTGGATCGATACCTGGCCGATCTCGATCGAACAACGAAATTCGGTCACCTGCATACGAGCCGCCGAGTCCTGGGCATAGGCACCGCGGCTGAATGTGGGAAAATCCTGCTCCAGCACCTGCGGCGTGTCGCGGTGGTATCCGTCGATCACCGCCCCGGACGCTCGCCGCATCTTGGCCGCAGCCGTCATCAGCTCGCCCCAATTCGCGCAATTCCATGCTCCGCCGGTGGCCACATAAACCTCGCCTTCGCGCAGATCGTCCAAGGCTTCGGTCAGCCGCCCGAAGGGCTTGGCTTGCGTTCCGAATACCTGGGTCTGCAAGACGGGCATGGCATAACCAACGACGACCATGCGGGGGTCCAACGGACGGATGGGCTGAGGCAGGAACTGATGGTAGCAGCCGTGCTGATCTAAAACGTCACCCACCACGGGTGTATAAAGATGGTCGCGGATCAGCGAAAACAATTGCTGGTCGGTCTGCCATTCGGGCATCGAGCGTCCCTTTCGGTTGCTAAGCGGAGCGGATCTTCGTGAAAGGCATCTCTGATCGATCGAGCGATTGTGGTAGAATGAACCGAAGTCTTGAAGCAGGTCGGATGGTCGCTGGCCGATTGGCCCCCAGCGGGGCTGGTCGGCGAGAGGAAAGTCCGGGCTCCGCAGGACAGGGTGGTCGGTAACGCCGACCGGCCGCGAGGCCAGGGAAAGTGCCACAGAGAACAGACCGCCGATGGCCCGTCCAGCCGCCAAGGCGAAGCGGGATCAGGTAAGGGTGAAACGGTGCGGTAAGAGCGCACCAGCAGCCGAGGTGACTCGGCTGGCTCGGTAAACCCCACTCGGAGCAAGACCAAACAGGGGGCAATCCGCTCCGGCGGATGCGAATCGGTCCGATTCGCTATCGACCTCCGGGTAGGTTGCTGGAGACGTCGAGCAATCGGCGTCCTAGAGAAATGACCATCGCCCGACGAGGGTACAGAACCCGGCTTACAGACCTGCTTCAAGACCTTTTCCCACGGAGTCGACGGAAGGGGGCGGGAGTCGTTTTCAGAGAAGCCGTGTTCCATGTGGTTCACCATTGGGCCGAAAACGACTCCCGACCCCTTCCACAGATCATGACGCGAGGCTCAGTAGTCGAATTCGTCTTCCCCCGAACCGCCCCAGGCGTCGGACTGGTCGCGGAAAGCGGCTTCGAACAAACCGCCCACCGAATCGGCACGGAACCAGCGAGAATCGTTCTTGCGGACCATCGTCGTCGCCGTCACATCGCCCGAACGGATCAGTTCCAATAACTCGCTGGGTGATATGGGGCCGATCTTCTTGCCGCGAACATCACAGTACCATTTACTGGGCATGGTGAACGTCAGTCCTTTCTTGCAATCAGGAAGATAACAGTAACGCGATCAGAACACCTCTTCCGCATTAACAAACAACCTGTTCGGATCTAGGATGGGCGGAACATTCGTCGAAGCGCCTCCTCCGCCGCTTCCTTCGAATCTTCGGCCTGCTGGGTGGGCGGTTCCCGAAGATTTTCGGGCAGCTTTCCAGGTTTCTTCTTCCGCTTCTTCTTGTCGCCGGTCTCGTTGTCCGTCTGCTGCTTGGGTTCGGTTTTCGGCGCAGCG
>SKVE01000790.1 GCA_007129635.1 Planctomycetaceae bacterium | reverse complement strand
TAGGCGGGCCCCCGGACCAGGATCGGCGACAGCTCGTCGGGAAGCATCGCTCCCGGTCGAGCCGCCGCCAACGCGTTCATGCCGTTCAGTTTTTCGTCCAGATAACAGACACAGGGATGTGGCGGAGCATACTGCAGCCCGTTGGCGGGAATCATCCCCACATGACATGTGCCGCGAACCCAGTTATGGATTGAGTGCTGGCCATGTTGCAAATCGATGAATTCCGTTCCTCGCCGGCTGGTCATCAGGTATCGCTCGGTGGCCTTATTTCGATAGCACCGATGGTGATGATTCGTGTGAAAGACATTGCCCAAATCGACTTGCCGCACCAATCGGCCCGTCTTCAAGTCGTAACCGTTCGCCGTACGCGGTTCTCGAGTCCGTTGCGGTCGTTGGGCGCCACGCTGGAATACCAACTCGTCCAGTTGATCGCTCCACGTCCAGACAAGGCCATCGATGACAAACACGTCTTTCCAGGCGAACCAGAGATGCTGGATGAACTGCTTGGGCTGCTCCCAAAGGATCCGACCGTCTGCGGCGGAAAAGGCGGCCAGTTTGCCAGGACTGGCGTGCAGCACCACCCCGTCGGTAACGATCATCGTGCCGTTCCACAAGTTGCCCTGCGAGCGGATCCCACCGGCGCTGAAGTCGGAGTCGGCCGAAGGGAAGGGCGTGCGCCACCGCAGCTCGCCGGTCGCCCGACTCAGACAGACGATCTCCCGACCGTCGATCAACGCGATCGCATCTCCGTCGGTGGCCAGATTGACGGCCGGATCCAGCTTCGTGCCCAGGGCCGTCCGAATATAGTCGACCGTTGTGCCCTGATAGGTGTTTCCAGACTTCCAGAGGTGACGGCCGGTCGATGCCTTGACAGCCATGACTTGCACACCATCGTCGACCAGCACGGCCAGGATCAGTTCGTCGTCCAAAACCAAGATCTCATTGGTCCGCTCGGTTCCCTCGTACGTCTGCAGGATTTGACCGGTTCGCGCGTCCAGTTGCGATACCGGAGCATGGTAACCGAGCGTCACGTAGACGTGATCACCGACGGCGACCAGCCGTTTCTGCAGGTTCAAGGGGTATTCACCAGCCCGGTGCGAGAACCAGGTGTCTTTCCACTCACGCCAGCCCCAGCGGAGGATCGGCACCTCCCACAAATCGACGCCGTTGAATGCGTCGCGGGCCGTCAGGAACCATTGGTCCGGCAAGTGGTGCTGGCCGGGCAGACTGATCGGCGCCTGGTCGACAATCGAGAACAGACGCCCATTCGCGGTGACCTGAGTGCTGATGCTGGAGACCGTCTCGTGGCAACGCATGAACATGGGCCCGTTGATCCACTGATAATGCCGCGGTGGGCCGACCACGCGATCGCGAGCGACCGGATTGCCGTCGGCGCCGTGCAGATAATGGGTCCACTGATCGATGTCCGCCGGCCAGGTTTTGCGCAACCCGACCCAACCCGGTATCCGATCCTCGGGCAACCGCTCCACATCCCGACGGTCAAGGGCATCCGCGAGTTCCTTGATACCCAACACCCGGGAATCGCCCGCCAAGAAAAGCGTCCCCAGCGGCGCCAGTACCCGCAGCAGTTCCGATCGTTTCTCCCTTTGTTCCAGCAGTGCGGCGGCATCAGGAACGACCAGCAGGTTGATCAATTGGTCGTTGTATGGCAGAGGTCCGTCCCGATAAACATCGGCCGAGATGGTTCCGTAGCGGCCCTCGCCGCGTATCTGATCGCGTATCTCCTGGCATCGTTCGTCCGAATCGGCCAAGGCATGCACGACGAAGTTGCCTTGTCGCCCGATCGCCAACGCCAAGTCAGCATCCCGGGCACCCCACACCACACAGATGCCGCCCAAACGATCGCTTTCCTGAACGATCTGCTCGGCCAATTCCAAGGTCGATCGTTGGCGGATTTCGGGTTCTTCTGCGACCAATCGATGGCTCGCCACCAGAGGCATGATCGCCAGGATGACAGGTGTCAGGCAACAGATTTTTCGAAACGAACTCATAAAATTACTCCTTGACTTCCCTGATATCTTCAGCGGAAAGGGCGGCGTGAAAGAATTTCACCTCGTCCAGAATGCCGCGAAAGGGCGTTGTGATCTCGGCCGGGCTGTTTGCCAGGTCGAAACCGATCTCCATCCCTTGGCCGCAATTTCCGGGGATGAAGCCGTCGGTCGATGTGGTCGCGGCCAATCGCCCATCGACGAACAACTCGATGCGGTCTTCGTGGACCACACCGGCCAGATGCACCCAGTCGCCGATCACGGGTTGCTTACCGATCGCGAGGAATCCTGGCTGATCGGACAATCGCTGAATGCCGAACCGGGCAACGCCGCCCTTGATGTACAGCGAGAACCCGCACGCAGCGCCGCCCCGCGCGACCACCACCCCTTCATCCGCCTCGGATCGCGCCCAGGCCATCACGGTGAACGGTCGATTGGCGATGGGCAGATTGGGCGGTTGCCCCAGCTCGATGTAATGTCCGGGACCGAAGCGTAACGCGGCGCCGATCCGCCCCTCGACCACCTGGCAGCCGAGGATCCGACCGTCGCTGCCCCTGCCGGTCATGTCCCGAGCGATCTCGGTGCTGCGGTCATCGAAGCTCCACCAAGCCGCCAGGTGCCGCGCGGGCGACAAGCGATCGATCGCTTGCCGCAGGAGTTGCGCCACATCAGGATCGTCTTCGGTCGCCAGGCGTTGGCGAAAGATGGCTCGCATCGATGGCTGCTCGGATTCGGCCAACGCCTCGATCGCAGCTCGTCGTACGGCCGGTTGGTCGTCGCCTAAGAGCTGCAGCAATGGTACCAAGCGGCCTGGATCGTCCACCGACGCCAACTCGCGCACCGCCAGCAGTCGCACCGGCAGCTCGGTCGCCGTAAGCAGATCGGTGAAGATCTCCAGCGTCTGCTCGGGTTCCAGTTGATGCAACAACCACAACACGGCTCGAACGTCCTTGTCTCGCTGGGACAACAACGCTGCGAGACGCCGGCCCAATGGCGGGTCCAGTTGCCGCCGCAGAGCCCACGCGGCCTGATCGCGAACGGCCCATTGCGAGTCGGCCAGCCGGGTCAGCAATGCGTCGGTGGCTTGCGGAGCAGGCAATTCACCCAACGCGTAAGCTGCGTAATGGCGAACGTTCGCATCGTCGTCGTCCAGCGCTTGGATCAAGCTCGCAACCGCTCGGTGGTCCTTCAGGTGGCCCAAGGCCCGAGCCGATTCGGCTCGTACCGAAGAATCCGGATCTTCCAGTGCTTGGATCAGCGACGGCACCGCGGATCGATCGCCCAAACGTCCCAATCGGATCGCTGCTTGACGACGCACGGCGGGCAGATCCTCTTGCAGATCTACCAACCACGGCTGGATCAATGATCGGTCGTCCGCAACAACAGCGGGAACGATCCAGCCTGCCAAGATGAAAACACCGATTTGCATCTTCCTCGTTGTGAACATGGCGATGGGAGGTTCTTTAATTGTTCGAGTGTTGGGATGAAGATCTTCGATCTGATGGAAGCCAAGCAAGTCCAGGTGGTGCTAAGGTGCAGTCGCATACACGGAATTGGCTGCTGCGACGCTGGCTCCGTGCTGGAACCGATGGCCCTGCTCGGCCAGCAATTGTTCCAGTGCCGATAGGAAGAACAGCACATTGGCCGTACGCGAGGCATAGCCCATCAAGCCGATCCGCCAGACTTTGCCTTTGAAATCGCCCAGACCGGCGCCGATTTCGATCCCGAAACGCTGGAGCAAAGCGCTTCGAGTTCCTGCGTCGTCGACACCTTCGGGAATCCGAACCGCGTTGAGCATCGGCAATTGGTGGCCTTCCTGGGCCGCGTACGCGATCCCCAAGGCTTCCAAGCCGGCTCGCAACGCACCATGATTCCGCACATGTCGGGCGAAACAGGCTTCCAACCCTTCGTCGAAGATCACCCGCAACGCCTCGTACAGGCCGTACGTCATGTTGATCGGCGCCGTGTGATGATAGACGCGATCCGTCCCCCAGTAATTGGCCAACAGATGGATGTCCAGGTACCAGCTCTGCACTTTCGTCTTCCGCTGGAAGATCACCTCCAACGCCCGCTGGCTGAACGAGACCGGCGCCAGTCCCGGCGGACAGCTCAGACACTTTTGCGTCCCCGAGTAGATCGCGTCGATCTGCCAGGCATCCACTTCCACCGGGATCCCGCCCAACGCGGTCACGGCATCGACCAGCAGCAGCGCGTCCGTCTGATGGACCACCCGCGCGATCTCCTCGATCGGCTGCCACGCTCCTGTTGATGTTTCGGCCATCACGATGCCGACCACTTTTGGCCTGGTCCGCTGAACCGCCTGATGCACCTCGTCGGCCGTAAACACCTGGCCCCACGGCCGGTGGATCTGAGTCACCACGGCGCCGGCCCGCGTCGCCACATCCGCCATTCGCATCCCGAACACGCCGTTGACACACACCAGCACCGGATCGCCCGGTTCGACCAGGTTGACCACGGTCGCTTCCATGCCGGCCGAACCGGTAGCGCTGATCGCCAGCGTCATACGGTTCTCGGTCCGAAACAGATCACGCAACATCTGCTGCATCCGATCCATGACCTGCAAGTAATACGGATCCAGATGCCCGATTGTCCCCATGCTCATCGCCTGCAAAACCCGCGGATGGACATCGCTGGGGCCGGGTCCCATCAATGTTCGCACAGGCGGATTCAACGGCGGTGCGTTTCCCATGACCATCAAACACTCCCAACAAAGTTACTGCATCCAGGAACGTGATCCAATGGCACGCGAGCCCATCCATCGATTTGCCCGCCGATCACCAAGGCAATGGTAACATAAACGAGTCACCATCATGCACCCCCTGCTGCCGGCAAGTGCTGTGAACAGTCGATCGCTGGCCGAAAATAACCACCGTCGTGGTGTGCTGCCGCGGTGCCGAAGCGAAGGGGATCGGGAGTCGTTTTCGGTCAACGACCAACCACATGAAAAGCGTTTTCCCCGAAAACGACTCCCGAAGCCACGGCAAAACGTCTGTTTATCGAACGCACCGAGCCGCTCCCGATTGACGTGATGGTTTCGCCGAAATAGACTAACGCCCATCGCAGTAGGACCAAGCCTGGCCTCGGCCAATGGTCGCTGTCTGCCGACCGGGAGGGTATGCGAATTGGCTAGCGGCCTGTTTGGAGTACAGGTGCCCCGTAAGGGGTTGCGGGTTCGAATCCCGTGCCCTCCGCTACGTTGGACACCGCCGCCGCAAGTTCTTTTGTGACAAGCACTTGCGGCGACGTTTTTGATTGACACAGTTGAACTGTGTCAAAACTGTGTCAATCAGCAGCTTGACCGTCGTCACTCATCTCAGTCGGCGGTGGCTTGACGTCCCCCTCTTCATTGTTGTCCTCGGTCTTGACAGCGGACTGTCCGCCGACTCCACCGAGGAAATCCAAGCTATCCATCCGGCGTCTTGCCTCCTCATCATGCAGGCGGCATTCCTATTTGGTGCCACCCACCTTTCATATTTGGTGCCACCCACCTTTCATGGAGTCCCATCTTGTGCCAGCCATATTTAAGAAACGGTATTCTATTGACCTTCAAACGATGGCACCTTCCTGGAGGTCAAGCTGCCGTGAATACCATCTATCCGGCCGTGCCAGAAAAGCACTCGCGGCGAAACGAGTAATCGATGCCCGTTCGATCATCTCGTCCCGCCAAAAACGCTTTGCGTACACAACGATGAATTGTATGTACGATGCAGATTTCACCCGCATCGAACTGTTCACTTCGTAGCTGCCACCCCACGTCATGTCTCCTGATTTCATGACTTCTAATCAACCAACCAGCTTTGTCAATAGATAAGCACCGTTCGAGAAATAACTGTCCAATGTCCCTCGCCCCTCGTGGGAGAGGGCAGGGTGAGGGGGCAGAAAATGCGTCAGTTATTTCTCGAACGGTGCTAAATGGGTGGCACCTTTACGGCACGCCGATTTGCTTACAACCGACTGAGACTGGCGGTGTTCGTCCCGGAGCCGTTGGTGCTGCTCTTGAAGCTGTGCCAGTTGATCGCGCAGCTTCTCAGTGCGATCCCGCTCTTTGGGACAACGGTTATTTGTTTTTTTCCTTTTTCTCTCGCTTCAGTTTTCGCTTCTCCTCGGGACTGCGTTGGGCCTTCTTCTGCGCCTCCTTCTTTCCTTTGTCTTTGCTTCCCTTGTCACCCATCTTTGGTTCTCCCTGCTTTGGGTTTCGAAACGTTGTCGATCACATCGATGCAACGATTGTTGGTCGGACCGAGGGGAAAAGCAATCAGGGAGAAAGCAGGGGGCAACCCAAAATCGCAAGAACAGCGAAAGACGCTTCGGGTACCCGTGTTTCGCGTTCGCCTCCCCGGATTGTGGAAAAGAACGCCGAAATGGTGTGAGCCGGGCACGTACCGGGTACGCTCCGCTGGGTGGACGGCAAAGATAAATCGGCTAAAAAAATCCCGCCGATTGTGGTCGCTTTAAAGGGGATCAAAGGGGATCAAAGGGGACATCCAGCTTTCGTCAAAGGGGACATCCAGCTTTCGAGCCACCCTGCAGAGAAGAATTGCTATTCACTTTTAGGGGGAAATGGGACCGGGCAGTCGGAGCTGTCCAGGAAGGCGATTGTTACAGACGTTGCAGAATCAATACATCTGGGGAGGGTATACATGAGACCGGACTATATGGGGTTGCCGATTCCGGCCAAGAAGTGAACCATTTTTCCGTCTGGTACCCGGCTCCGAAAGTGGTCCCCCAAGCACCGGAAAAGTGGCTCCATCCCGAGCCGGGCGCCGCCCAACGGAATGAATTCCGTTCTACACATGCGCGCGCACCGTGCGCTACTTCCGACGGGTGCATTGTGGGGAAAGCATTTCGCGGCCTACTATCACCCAAACGGGGCAAATAAGTGCAACGGGGCAAATAAGTGCCGCCCATCTAACAGTGCTTCCAGTCATACCAAACGTGTCGCCTGCCTGATGACGATCGGATCCAAGTGGAACGGATACCCGGCCTCTAAACTTAGCTGCTTGATCTTGGGATGCGCTGAGTTCAATTCGGTCGTCGCTAAGCGACTGGCGTCTTCACGCAAAAC